>CAYYZP010000071.1:0-6183 GCA_964476165.1 uncultured Fimbriimonadaceae bacterium | reverse complement strand
GGGGGTGTGGGGGTGGGGGTGGGGGGGTGGGGTGGGGGGGGCGCAGGATTCGAGGATGCTAGATTTTAGTTTAGGATATCGGTTGGCTCCTCGCCATTCGCTCTCGGTCGCGCTTTTCGAGACTGAGAGCACGGGACAGTTCGCACAGAACGACTCAGACCTTTCGTTAAACTACCAGTATCGTATCTGGCGCAACCTCGCGCTTCAGGGGAGTTACAGGATGAGGCGGGTCGAGAACCTCGACCCGAGCGCGGCGACTGGTGCCTATCGGTCGAACGGGTTTGATTTTGAACTGGTGTTCAACTTCGGGTCGTGACGTGGGATTACGGGTCAAGGGTCATGGGTTTAGGGTTTAGGCAGGCAAATTGTGGTGCGGGCGGCCCGCTTGCCAGCCTGCACCGAAAAACTTCGGAGAACCTGTCCGTGGCACAAGAGGTGCCCAGTAAAGATGCCTGTAGACTCGAAACGAATTCTGTGCTTGCGCGTTCGATCCTCACAGGTGCTCCAATGAGAACTCCCGTCAAGTTTTTGATCCCCGCTCTTGTCGCAGCGATGCTTTCCGGATGCGGCGGATACGTCGGTCCCAAGACCGCGACCATCACAGGTACGGTCCTCGACGTCGACAACAACGCAGTTATCGGCGCCAGAGTTTGGACGGTCGACGCGAGCACTGTTTCATCCACTTCAGGTGCATATCAAATCTCGTTCA
This sequence comes from uncultured Fimbriimonadaceae bacterium, assembly GCA_964476165.1. GTDB lineage: Bacteria > Armatimonadota > Fimbriimonadia > Fimbriimonadales > Fimbriimonadaceae > JADFMN01. The sequence goes on along the minus strand of CAYYZP010000071.1, from coordinate 5,474 downwards.
ACCGGCACGGTGAAGTCAAAGTACGCGGCGAGATCGTCAAGAACGGCGTCACGTATACGGGCGTCAACTACGCGCTCAACTTCGACAACGAGCAGACTCAGAACGTCAACATCGTCGTCGGCCCGGCCTCTTCCAAGGCCAAGATCGTCGGCACGGTGCGCGACCGGGACGGGTTCTTACTTGAAAACGTCGCCGTTTACGCGTACAACGGCGCGGGGAGTTCTTCCCGAACGTTCACGAACACCTTAGGAAACTACGTCCTCGAAGACCTGCTCTCGAACGTCTCGTACACGGTCTCTGCTTCCGCGCGAACGTATCGGAACGACACGGACGGCGTAGTGCTCGCCGCTGGCGAAACTCGCAATCTGAACTTGATCCTTGGCAACCCAGCGAGCACGGAGTTCAATGCCCCCGCCAACCTCGAAGTCGTCACTTGGGTTTCCCCCACCGATCCCACGCGCTCAACGACGACCGGCGACGACGCGTACACAAAGTTCAAGAAACTGTACGAACCACGCTACAACACAAGTGCGACCCTCCAGACAAGGGCGCTGCGCGGCGATCTCATCGTCGAGTCCGATCTCTTTTGGGACGAGATCACCCACGCCGATCTCCTTGGATTCAACATTTATCGCGGAAACGGTGTGACGGTGAACCTCAGTTTTCTCGACTATCTCGCAGAGCCTCACACTGCTTACTTCGTCGATATCGGGCCGAACGTCGCGACCACTTACAGTTATGGCGTCACTGCGCTGGCGACCCTTTATCCCGAATATCCGACCAGTGAGAGCGACGTAAGCAACATCGTCAACGCCGAAACGCTCGATCGGCTCGACCTGCTCTCCGTCAATTTTGACCCGCTTACGTTCAGGTGGTGGGCCGGATCGGGCGCGGAGCAGTATTTTGTCTTCCTCTACGACGAGTTTCCGGGGGTCGCCGCGAACTGGATATGGGACAACCTCGCGAGCCCGGTCGCAGGCACCAGCCTGACCTACGCGGGCCCGAGCCTTGAGGCTGGCAGGACATACTACTACCTCGTGCTTGGGACAGCGAACGGCGGGTCAAGTCGAACGATCAGCCAGGTTGGTTCCTTCCAAGCATAGAGGGATTTGATTTGAACCAAATACGGGGCCGCTTACTGGCCATCGCCGGGGCGGCCTGTTGCCTGTTCATTGCTTCGCTCAGCCACGCCCAAGAACTGTGGGTGGAGGTCGGTGCAACGCGCTCGCGCGAAGCGGTGGACACGGCGACTGACCAGGCAGTCCGGAAATATTCGCAGCGGGTCGCCTTCCTCGGGCGCCAAGCCCTCGAAAGTCGCTATCTGACGGGACGTCTCTCGACGCCTTTTACACTTCCATTGCGCGTCGTGCTGACCCAAAACGGTGTGCCGCTGCCGATGGTCTCGCAATCGAGGGCGCCCGGTGGGGACCTGATGCCGACCTTTGACGTCGGTGGAGCGCGTTCGTTTCCGGCGTTGTACCAGGCTCTCTTAGAGGACACGTTCGATGCTGCGCTGCCGGCCATGAACGCTGTGTACGGATCGCCGAAAGTGGGGGGGGTAATCCATGTTCGCAACTATGACGCGGACATCCAAGACCGTTATGCAGTGGGTGGGGGATACTACATTCCCAACGGTCCAGACGGCCCGGAGATCAGGTTTCCAGTTTATTTTTCTGATGTAGGCGCGGGCATCAATTACGTCCACACGCTGCTTCTCGCATATCACGGCGATGCGCCGATCGCAATCGATGCCGTCAGTGAAGGGCTCGTGCGCGCGGCAACGATGCGCGTCGTGCGCACTCCTGGGAGCCTTGCCAACAATCCCGATCCCGCCGTGGTCGATGCGGCGCTCGACAGCCTTTACGACGTCAGCGCGCACTACGACTGGTACAACCAGCCCGCGCTCGGGGCCGCGCATTTTATTGCGCCCAATTTGCTGGCTCTAACTCTCCCCCCAGGAGGCAGCACCGGCGGCATTTTCTTGATCCGGTACATGATGGCGGGCACCGCTTGGAGCAAGGTGCTCACGGAATATCCAGGTTTTGCGGCTGAGTTCAACGCGCGCTATTTTTCCGACCCTTCGCAGTACGTGACGATGGACGATTTCGTCGCCCTCGCGCAAGTGGTCACGGACTTTTTGATTGCAGCGCCAGACACAACGGTCGAAGGGCTGTTGTTCGCTGACTGGGCAGAGCGACAGTACATTTATGACGATGAAACGACAGCGGGAGTCAAAGTGATGCTCCAGCCGTTCCCTGTCGTTGCGCAGGGAGGTACTGCTGACTTCGGAGTTTTTGGAATCGATGTGAATGCGTTCCGCACGTTTGCGAACGGCGACGAGTCGTTGCTGGCGGGCACAGCGTATCCCGTATTTTGGAACCCTGGTTTCACTCGCATGTTCGCGGCGGTTCAAGACGATGAGATCAAACTTGCCGCCGCTTATGGATCGGTCGTTCCCAATTTTCCATTCAGCACTTTTGGCGGACAACAATACCGCGTTGCCGTCGATGTTCCGTTTGCAGGAACAGTCTCTCGCGCGGTGTTGCCCGCTGGCTCGTTTTCGACCGGAAGCGATCCGAACCCTAAAAACGTCTACGGCACATTGACGGGCCTCCCCCCCCTGGTCTCCGGGAACTACGAAGTCACAGTCGAGTGGATCGGTGGATCGGCCGGCCCAATAACGGTGCAAAACTTTGCTTTTGGTGCGCTCGTTTCAGATCCGGCGTTCAATGCGGCGCAATTCACCAATGTCCGCGTGTACAGTAACGATGGGATTAACTCGACCGAACTGTTCGTTCGGCAGGTGAACAAGGGCGTCGGCCCAATGGCGCTTGACCTGCGTAGTCCTGACTCTTACACCAACTTTGCGACGACAGTTCCAGCGCGGCTTTCGCTTGCGGGCTTGCCGCTCCAGCCGTTCCGCGCGCGGCCCGCGCGAGTGCTCGGGCTCTCCGACGGCCAGACGCTCTTTGCGCAGTGGAACGCTTTGACTGCAAGATACGACCTCTTTCCAGACACAGGAAAGATCATGGCGGGAATCGGATTCTATTGGCGTCCGCCACTGGACACTCCCGTTTCCGTCAATGGCTTTGCCCCCCCCCACACGCCAATGACGGCCTCATTGGTCGCCGGATGGAACGCGGTTTCTGTCCCATTCGGTGCGACTCTCGGAACGGACGATCTTCGGTTTACAGTCGCGTCAGAGGCGGTCTCGACATACGCCGAGGCGCTCGGCACGATCATCGGAAACACGATCTTTGAGTTCCAGCCAGACGGTGTGAATCCAGATTTAGGCACGCTGGTGCCGGCGACGACATTCTCACCCGGCAAGGGTTATTTTGTCCGCGCACTGCGGCCAGAAGGTGCGGTCATGTCCTTCGATCCCATCGGTTTCACGCCTTCGTTCGCGCAGAACTACAGCGTCAACAGACGCGAAAAAACGTGGGAGGCAACAATCTATGCGTTCAATTCGGCGGGTCGCTCGACCCACGTGGTCATAGGACAGAGTTCGCTGGCGACCAAGGGTTTCGACCCGCGCATGGACTCTGAACTTCCGCCTAGCCCCGGTGGATTCCAGGCATCGGTCGTCACGGACCGAGTCCTGTACAAAGAGATCTTATCGAGCAAGGAAAAGACAAGGTTCCAAGTCAGGCTGAGCGGACTTCGGATCGGGCAGACGTACACCGTTTCGTTTAGTGCGTCTGGACAAGTGAAGCGGCTTGACTTCAAGAGCCGAGAAACCGGATCGAAACGATTGAAGAACGGCTCGCGGTTTACTTTCGTGGCGAGAGGGACGACGATTTTGTTCGAGGTCGAGCCCGAGGTCGATCGGTGAGGTTTTTTCTGCTCGCTCTTTTGCTCTTCGCCGTTGGATGCGGGGGGGGTAGCGGTGGGGGCGGTTCCTCGGCCACGATAGTCGGGCGCGTCCTCTGGATCGAAACAAACGCCGTGACCTCGCCAGCCGCGAGCGTTGCCGTCGGACCAGCGACGACGACCACCGACCTCATCGATGGTTCGTTCGTGCTGGCAGTCGCGGCCGGTTCTGCTTCGTTGACTGTCAGTTTTTCCGAGACAGGCTCCTCGACGCCGATCGTTCGCACTTTTACCTTTGCTCCGGTCGCCGGGACCGTCGACGTCGGCGATCTGTACATTGGGCCGGAAACGGTAACGGTTCACGGAACGGTCGTCGACGCCTCAGACCAACAGCCGGTGCAGGGAGCAAGTGTGAAACTGGCCGGTCGACGTGCGACGACGGGCGCGAACGGCGAGTTCAGCCTCCTTCTGGTCGCCTACTCGTCTACGAGTCCGGCGGCGTTTGGCGATCTTGTCGGTGAGGTCACGGAGCCGAACTATGTAACACGGCACTTTTCGCCTCCGACTTCGGCGGTTGGCGGGGTCGTCGAAGTCGGAGCGATCGAGGTCTCGCCATTGAGTTTCGAAGTGCCCCCACCCATACCGGCAAACGTGACCGGCACGGTTCTTCCTGTCAACAATGGCGCGGGTGCGCTGGTCGAACTGCTTGAAGGCGTCAATGTCGTGCGGACGACGACCGCGGACGGTGCGGGCCAATTTAGGTTTTGGATCGGCGTCGGGAACTATACTGTGAGGGCGACGAACGGGGCCCTGAGCGGGACCTCGCCGGTCTCCGTCACGTCGGTAAACTTCCAAAAGGTTGTCAATGTCACGGTCAGTTAGAACGGGATTTAAGAACGCGCTGGTGTTTGCTGGCGTCGTCGGCCTCATCGTTTTGTCGTGGGTCGGTATGTCCAACGTCTTGCGCGCAGACGCGTTCTCAAAGTTTCGTCCGACGGGCCAGCCGATGGGGTTCGAGGTGGGGGTGACCCTGAAGAACTTTGACATCAAGTCGTATGAGTCAGGAAAGTTGGCTCTTCAGGCGCACGTCGCCCAGATGGAGGTCCGCAGGGACCGCTCGCAGATGCACATGAAGAACGTCACCGTGGGCAGGATATTTACGTCCGAAGGTGAGTACGAGTTCGACGGTGACGACGCGGTCTATCACTACTTCCTCAAGCGGTTGGCCACCGACGGGCGTTCTCGCATCAAGAACGCAGATATGGATCTGACTTCCCACCAATTTATTTACGACAAGGAGTCGCACTCTCTCAAAGTTCGCGGCCAGGTGGATGGAAAAGTTTCGGGGGGGGACGTCGAAGCGGACGACTTGTCCTATGACACTTCGACCAAGAAACTTAGCGCGCTCAATGTTCGCTGGAAAGGGTCACTGCCTGACGACCAGGACCAGCAGAAGAAGGTTTGGGACATTCGGGGCGCGACGTTTACCAGCGAGGGCGACGTGAACGTCTACACCAACGCGCGCGCGACCGACGGCGAGGTAATCGTCGTGGGCGAAAGGGTCGAGTACAACAAGAAGACCGACGTTTTGGTGGCGACGGGAAAAGTCAACTACTGGGGACAGGACGCGGACATGAAGTGCGCGGAGGCGACGGTCTATC
>CAYYZP010000070.1:0-5886 GCA_964476165.1 uncultured Fimbriimonadaceae bacterium | reverse complement strand
CCAGGTGCAAACCGATGCGACGCGCAAACTCCTGCCGCGTCAAAGGGGGGTTTTTGCGATGCTCATACATATTAATCTCTAGGACGAGCGAGCGAGCGAATTTTTCCCCCGTTCTCTCCCGCGATCTACACTGCCAACAATCGCCGCAGGTAATGGTGATCGGGGGAGGCGAGGAGGGGCGCTACAAACTTTGAATTGAGATTCCCACTCTCTAACTACGGCCCCGAACTCGTCACGATGAGATATATGAGCGAGATCAAGAGAACCACCCCCACCCCGACCGCCACATAGACCCTAAACCTGGCAAGGACCTGCTCTGGGATGCTCGCACCGCAATACTTGCACCGCCACGCGTTGACGCTCGTGTCAAACCCACACTCTCGGCATCGGATCTCGTTCATCGAACACTTGTATCTTACGCCGTGCCCGAAGAATGGATTCTGAAATCTGTCTCGCAGATCGCCAATCGGACTGGCGCCAGGGCGTCCTGACATTTGGAAAGGCAGCCAAAGGGCCCGCTTTGCAACGTGCTGCCCCTTTCTTCGATACCCTTGGTAATGGCCATGAGAGACATACAAATCCGTCGTGGAGTCAAGACGCTGGCCCTGTGTGCGGTCGGCGTAGTGACCGCCGTCATCCTCTTCAAGATGCTGTTGCCGACCATCGTCACAATTGCGATCGTGGCGTTTGTGGTGTGGATGATCCTTCGCGCACTACGGGCGTAACGGCTCTTTGATTCTGCTTTGGCACCGCTCTCCAAATGTATGGGAGCACGGATAAATCCGCGCATTCCCAAATTCAAAGAACCGACTTCAGTTTCGCCGCGAAATCGTCGATCTGGTCTTTTGTTCTGATCTCTGTGACGGCTACGAGGAGGCAATCGTCCATGCCTTTGTAATATTTGCCGAGCGGCAGGCCGGCGAGGATGCCCTGATCGAGCAACGCTGTCTGGACTAATGTAGCGTCCTTCGGGAGTTCGAGGACGAACTCGCCGAACACTTTTCCTGGGTACTTTAGTTTTGCCCCCACCATAGTTAATTGCGCAATCGCGTACTGCGTGTTTCGGACCGTGAGTTCGGCGATGTGCCTCATTCCTCCCTTGCCGACCGCGGCCATATAGACCGTCGCGGCGAGTGCCATGAGCGCCTCATTGGTGCAGATGTTGGAGGTAGCCTTTTCGCGCCGAATGTCCTGCTCGCGAGTGCGGAGCGTCATGGTGTAGCCGACGCGACCATGCGCGTCAGTCGTGCGTCCCACAATGCGACCGGGGAGGCGCCGCGCGTGCTCTTTCTTGGTCGCAAACAAACCGAGCAGCGGCCCACCGAAGCCCATCGCGATCCCGAGCGGCTGGCCCTCCCCCACCACGACGTCGGCGTCGAACTGCCCCGGTGGAGGCAATATCCCCATCGCTGTCGGATCAGCGACGACCACAAACTGCGCACCGTTGTTACGGGCTGCATCCCGCGCCAAAGACAAAGATTCAATCACGCCAAAAAAGTTAGGATATTGCACGATCACGCAAGCGGACTTGTCGTCCACCAACGACCAATCTGATGTCGCGCCGTCAGAAACAGGAACTTCGACAACGTCGATTCCCATTGACCAACAATACGTGTGCAAAATCTGCCGGTAGTGCGGATGAACCGCTTGCGAAACATGCACGACGTTCCGTCCGTTGACGCCCGTCGCCATCACTGCGGCCTCGGCCATCGCCGTTCCGCCGTCGTACATCGAGGCGTTGGCCATGTCCATGTCGTAAAGTTCGGCGACCATCGTCTGGAACTCGTAGATCGTCTGCAAAGAGCCCTGTGACGCCTCGGGCTGATAGGGCGTGTAGGCCGTCAAGAACTCGCCGCGCGAGATCACTGTGCCAACGGACGCAGGAATGAAACGGTCATAGATACCAGCACCCAAAAAGCAGACCGTGTCCAACAAGTTGACATTTCTATCTGCCAAAGCCTTCAAATGAACGAAAAGCGCGTGTTCGTCTAGCGCAGAAGGAACATTAAGCCCCCCCCGCAGCCTCAAGTCCTCAGGAATCTCAACAAACAGGTCATCGATCGACTTGACACCGATCTCGCGCAGCATCGCCGCGCGGTCTTCGTCCGTGTGAGGAATGTACGGCATGGTTCAATCGCTCAAAGTCGCGGCATAAGCGTCAGCGCTCATCAAAGAACCGACTTGCGATAGATCGCTCAATGTCAGTTTGACGAACCAGCCTTTGCCATAGGGATCGGTATTAACCACTTCGGATTGTGCATTGAGGATCGGATTCACTTCGGTCACTTCTCCCGCGATGGGTGCATAAACGTCGCTCACCGTCTTCACGCTTTCGACTGTTCCAATCGTTTCGCCCTGTTGCAAAACGCGCCCAGGCGAAGGAAGTTCGACAAAAACGATATCGCCGAGTTCAGATTGCGCGTGATCGGTGATCCCGATCGTGGCGGTGTTCCCTTCGACGCGCACCCACTCGTGCGATTTGGTGTATTTGAGGTCTGCTGGCTGGCTCACTGGAATGGGATGTTACCTTTGGCGTTTTGGCGTTCCGGGTACCTTCGGGGCCATGACGACCGTGGGTTTTGTGACCCTTTTCCCTGAGATGGTGCAGGAAGCCTTGTCGCACAGCATCATGTCGCGGGCCGTGGCGGCAGGGGCAGTGAAGTTCGAGACTGCCAACCCACGCGACTTCGCTACAGACAAGCATCGGTCTGTCGACGACTCGAGTTATGGGGGCGGACCAGGAATGGTGATGATGGCGCCTTTGATCGCGTCTGCGTTGGAGTCGCTGAAACCTGGTCCTGATGCGGCCGTTGTGTTGTGCGATCCTGCGGGGCTACCGTTTGACCAGAGTGTGGCTCGAGGTTTGGCTTCGTTTACTCACATCGTCTTTATCTGTGGCCACTATGAAGGCGTTGACGAGCGAGTGCGAACTTTGCTCGCGACACACGTGTACTCGATCGGCGACTATGTGCTGACGGGGGGGGAACTTCCTGCGCTCGTCATGGCCGACGCGGTCGTGCGCTTGTTGCCTGGCGTGCTCGGCGATCCAGGAAGTCACGAGGACGACAGCCACGCGGACGGGCTTCTCGGCTTTCCACTTTTCACACGCCCAGAAACGTTTCGCGGAGAAAGAGTGCCAGGTGTATTGTTATCCGGAGACCATGGCGCGATCCGCAAATGGCGCCGCGCACGACAAATCAATCGCACTCGTGCCTTGCGCCCGGACTTGTTTGCAAAGGCGGATATTCAAAAATCGGACGTTTGAAATTGATCTGAATTGGGTGGCCCGGTCTGGCTCTCCGGAGCTGACCGGGATTGAGACGAGGCTCTCGCTCAGGCGCACGGACAGGTTTTCTCTAGCAAACCTCCGTCCCCCAACCCCCTTCCTCCTCCCCGGCACAAACATCCGGGCAAGAGGAAGGGGGCTTCCCGTGGAGACCGGGAGGTCCGCACCACAAATCCGGCCTTCTGATATAATCCGATGGCTTCCAGGCTCAAGCCCTGGAAAGGCAGGCATCACATGTCCAAACAGGCCATCTTAGACAGCGTCGCAAGCGAGCATTTGAAGTCCAACCTCCCCGACATCCGGGTCGGCGACACCGTCAAGGCGCACGTCAAGGTCCGAGAGGGCGGCAAGGAGCGCATCCAGGTCTTCGAGGGCCTCGTGATCGCGGCCCGCAATGGTGGGGTCGCTAAAAACATTACGGTTCGCAAGCAGGCCAGCGGCGTCGGGGTCGAGAGGACCTTCCCGCTCCACTCCCCGAACATCGAGAAATTCGAAGTAGTCCGCAAGGGCAAGGTCCGCAGGGCCAAGTTGTTCTACATCCGTGGAAAGGTCGGAAAAGGCGCCCGCATCAAGGAAAAGCGCTAGGTCTTAAAAAGTGGGGATATTCGATTCGTTGGTCGCCCAGGCGTCACAGCCTCAGGGCGCCATTTATTGGATCGATAAGGTCGCCCGCACATCGCTCAGCAAGATCGTCATTTTCGCCATTGTCTTGACTGCTGTGCGTCTATTGCTATACCCAACGATAAAAAACACGCCCGCGCACATGCGCACTGGCTCTTATACTTTTGCGCGTTGGGTGAACGAGATCTGCGACGCGCTCGTCTACGCCGCGGTCGTCGTTTTTATGTTGGTAAGACCGTTCGGTATCCAGACGTTTCATATTCCGACCGGATCGATGCTCGAAACTCTGCACGAGCGCGACTTTATCATTGCCAACAAACTGGTCTATCGGTACTCAGATCCCAAGGTGGGGGACATCGTGGTGTTCCATCCGCCCAAGGAAGCGTTTCACGGCGGGCAAGAGGAAACCGACTACATTAAACGCCTGGTGGGGGCGCCAGGCGACGTGGTCGAGTACAAAAACCTTGTGCTCTTCCGCAACGGCAAGCCGGTGACTGAGCCCTACATGTTCTTCCATACAGGCGGCATATATGCGTCGTCACCGTTCGTCGCGCTCCCAAAATCGGAATGGCCGACCCTGGTCAATGAAGTGATGGACTTCAAACTGATCGAGGTGGACGGGCGCACTGTTCCTCTCCTTTATAAAGGCGACATGGTGCAGAACCAAGTCTCGGCGTTCTTGCCGCCTTTGCCGAACGACTGGACTTCTAAACCTGCGACCAAGATCCCCACTGGCTACTACCTATTCATGGGCGACCACCGCAACGGGTCGTTCGACGGCAGATTCTGGGGGCTCGTGCCCCGCAAGAACATCATCGGCCGCAGTGAGGTCGTCATGCTGCCCTTCACCCACGCGGGAAAGACGCGATAGCGCGTTACTTCTCGTGGTGGGCCCGGCGGGATTCGAACCCGCGACCAAGCGGTTATGAGCCGCACGCTCTAACCTCTGAGCTACAGGCCCTCCAGACCCGTCGAGTGTACCAGCGCGGGACTTGCCTGTATAATCGGGGGCTGGTCGCGGGCGACCAACGAGCAGTCCAAGCATGATGAGCACAGAGACCGAAGAACAGGGCCGCTCTTTCCTCTACTCGACGCCCGCATCCACCTTTGCCCCCGAGGATTTTGTCGGTGACGAGCGCCTGATGATCCAGTCGGCGGAGCAGTTCTCGCGCAAAGAAATCCTCCCCATTCAAGGCCGCATCGACGCGAAAGAAGAAGGGCTGATGCCTGCGCTCATCAAGAAAGCGGGCGCCCTCGGTTTTTGCGGAATCGATTCGCCAGAGGCTTATGGCGGGCTCGGACTCGGTAAAAACCTCGCCGCTCGAATGCTGGAGTTCTTATCTCTCAACGGTTCGTTCAGTGTCACGGTGGGGGTAACCAGCGGGATCGGTCAACTCGGAATCTCCTTGTTCGGCACCGAAGAACAAAAATCTAAATATCTCCCTCGCCTCGCAAGCGGCGAGTGCATCGGCGCATACGCGCTCAGCGAGCCGAACAGCGGCAGTGACGCTCTCTCTCTCACGACAAAGGCTGAACTCAAGGGCAACAAGTGGGTCCTCAACGGCACCAAAATGTGGATCAGCAACGCTCTGTGGGCCGACTTTTTCCTCGTCATGGCCAAGGTCGATGGCTTGCAAATTAGCGCGTTCCTGGTGGAGCGCGGTTTCCCAGGGGTCAGCGTGTCGCGCGAGGAGCACAAACTGGGCATCTTGGGCTCTTCGACGGCGCGGCTCGTCCTTGAGAACGCCGAGGTTCCAAAAGAAAACTTGCTTCACATCGTCGGCAAGGGCCACCACGTCGCGTTCAACGCGCTCAATATCGGTCGGTTCAAACTGGCGGCGATGTCGCTCGGCCCAGCCCGCGAGGCGATCTATTTGTGTTCGGGATACGCGAAGGAGCGTAGGCAGTTCGGTCAAGAGATCGGTGAGTTCGGTCTGATCCGTCAAAAACTCGCTGACATGGCGTCCAGGTATTTTGCG
>CAYYZP010000069.1:0-7055 GCA_964476165.1 uncultured Fimbriimonadaceae bacterium | reverse complement strand
CTAAAAGAAGTGCGAAGGCTGTCAGTGTGCGTGCTTTCATGGCTGTTCGTTCGATATGGCGACAGGTGCGCTGGTCGGTTGCCCTGATCCAATTGGGCCAGAAGGAGTGACTGGACGCACAGGCTCGACGGAGACATTGGGGAACGGTGTCTCGTCGAACTCAGGCGTGTCTTCAAGCAGGTTCATACGGATCGGACGTCCGGAGGATGTACTCACAACTATATACGACGGTGCGATCTCGGTTATCATCGTACTCTTAAACTTTTCACCGACTTTGAGGTACATGCCCTCGCCGGTCTTCTCGTTCTCGATCAGCGCGCTCGGAACCTCGTCCACGATGACCGTGCCAGTGTAGAACCACCCGGCCTCGCCGTTGGTCAGGGACGTTGGGAACTCGTTGGGGGCGAGCCCTCCCGACGAGCCTGAAACCGACCGCGCGACCAATGGTACAAACGCATTTTTGAGCCCAGAGTTCACTGGAACGAACTTTGCCTCGAAGTCCTCTACCGTGAAATCGATCTTTTTCGATGCGGAACTGCTCTTTTTTGGCTTTTTGACCTCGTTTGATGCGGTCGGTTTGACCGGCCCGGTGAGCAAGAAGCCTGCGATGGCGACGACGACCACTCCGCCGTAGATGAAGGGGCGTGATTTGTCAGACGCCATTGGAGTCCTCCACTCGGTAAGCGACCAGGGAGACCGAGGCCCTCACATGGTCCGTCGCGCCGTCTGAGTTGATCATCTGCACGGCCTTGACCGCAATCGTACTGTCTGCGTTCTCAAAGGACCGCAAGAAATTGACGACCTCTGGATACCCGCCTTCGATGGCGACAAGGTAGTTGAGTTGGGCTACGCCGTCGACCCTCGTGGTCCTTTGTGGCCTGAACGCGCTCACACTGACGAAGTTTTTTCTTGCGCTCGCGCTCACTAGGGCCATGGCTTTGGGAGCGATCTCGTCTTCTGCCCCCACCCACGTCCTTTTTGAGAGTCTTCCTTTGGCGACGTCCAGTTCTTTGCGGAGGTCTTGGCCCTGTCGCTTGAGTTGCGCCACGGGCACTTGTTTGCCCTTGGTGGCCCCTGAAGGCGCTGGAGCGATCACGTTGTAAAGGCCGATCAGAACGAGTGCGACGAGCGCCGCCCACGTTGCAGGGGTGAATGACTTTGTCCAGTTTTTCATTGTTTGCTCCCTTTGATGTCTTTGTCGTCGAGGGGAAGGTTGCCGACCACGTGCATCGTGACCGAGAACTGCACTACCGCTGTCGATTCAATCTCCGCGTTGTTAGCGAACACGAGTTTGACGTCACGGAACCGGCTGTCGAGGGCGAGGGCCGACGTATAGTCGCTCACGACGTCGCTGCGCAATGCGACTCCTCTCACTTGGAGCGGCTTGCCCCGCTCGAAGAGCACGCCCGTGATCCACGCGCCGCTGGGGAGCGCGTTGGAGACAACGGTCAAGACTTCGCTGGTCGGCTGAGAAGGCTCGAACCCGAGCATGATCCGTTCGGTCTTCGAGTTTTCAGAAGCGATCGCCTTGCCGACGACATCGATTGCGCCCTGTGCCTTCGCCCGTGCCGCTCCTTCTTTGGAAGTCACCGCGGTGATCGCGTCGGATGCGTCCATTCTGTCGCTCCACACGAGCGCGGCCGAACAGACCACGCCAAGCCACAAATGCAGAGCGAGCCTGTTTTTGGCTCCTGTGCCAGCCTTAGAAATTTTTTCTGCCGCTTCTGGTGTCAGTACATTGAGAGTTGCCGGGTCGTGATCGGCCATGGCCGATAGTGCATCGCTCCCTGAACCGTGGCTTGCGGATGGAAGGTCGAGACCGTTGACTGAAACGGGAATCGCATCGGTGATGCCGCACGCCGCGAGCGTTCGGACGACCTCTGCACTGCGCGCCTGCGGCTCGTGAGGATCGAGAACGCTCCTGCAAAAAACAAGAGAGCCGTGCCGAATGACGTCGATGTTCAAGAAGTCGCCGTCGGACTCGATGACGGCGTAGGCTTGCGGCGCGTAAGCGCGCCCTACGGAGATCGATCCAAGTGCGACGGGCGCTGTCCACACGACCTTTGCGCCCGCGCCACCGATCTGGCTGATCGCGTTGCGCAAGGTCTCAGAAGGGACGGCTACTACGGTCGTCTGCAGACCATCGTCGTAGCGGTGTTCGCCCATGACGAAGTCGAACGACACCCCGTCCCCGACCGAGGGGAACATTTCGTTGATGCGCAGTTGCAGGACCATCTTTGCCTGGTTCTTGTCTACATCGGGCAGTCTCGATTCTCGGACGAAGGAGATGCGTCGGCTTAGGCAGAGGCCCACGCGCGTCGGCCTGCCGACCTTTTGCAACGCTTCTTCGACGGTCTTTCCCGTCGCTGACTGGTTAGTGGCAGGGTTGTACGCCCGGACTCTGTCCGGTGCCCATTCGACGACGGCCAACTGTGTCTCAGTCAATTTCTTATTCCCCCTCTATGAAGACCGTCTGCGATTCAGGCTCTTCGTCCCACCCCCACCTGAGCGGGGCGTCGATGAACGGGCTGCGTTGAAGCCGGGTGATCCGTGGCCCGTTCTCGTCAATTAATACTGTGGCTTCGTATGACACGTTCATCGTCCCATAGGTCCCGAACGATCGCACGATGAACGCCTGGGACGAGACGGTGATGCTTCGTGCGAACTGACCGATCAAGCCGAGCGAAAGTCCAGGCGTTCCTGAGATGTCGCCGACCCCTTGGTAAGTGCCCTGACGCGCGATGATCGCCTGTGCGACGTCCGTGGTCATTCCGGGCAATAGATTGAGCGTCTGCTCGGTCGCCGTGTTGATGTTGACGCGCCCTGTGACCGTGTCTGTCGTGTCTAGTGTGAGTCCGTCCAACAAGAGCCCGACGCTCTGCATGGTGACTCCTTGAACCTGCAAGAGTTGCGCCCACGACGTGTAAGTGCCCTGTTGGTTGCGGCGCTGGACGATCGCTTGTGCCAACTGGTTGTTGAGGCCCGCCTGGACCAACTGTCCCGCGCTCGCGGTGTTGACGTTTGTCTTTGGCTGGCCGACGGGAGACATGTTGCTCGATGACGAGTCGACCGTCAAGAGACTGTAAAGCGATATGAGAGTCTCTTGGGCGCCGAGCGAAAGCGACGTCCCCGAAACTTCTTCGATCGGTTCGTACAATAGAGCGGCGTTGAATCCGCGCACCATGAGGAGTTCTTGGACGGTGTCGAAGTTTCTCAGTTTAGCGTTGTAAAACTTTGAAAGCGAATTGTAGTACTCGTCCTTTGCGCCGTCAAACCGGGGTTGAAGGTCGGGCTCCCTCCAATCGAGGATCGCACTGACTTGTTCTGCGTTCAGCGGAAGTTTTTCCCATTGCTCCTGGTTCATCGTGTTGACGTTCGACAAAGACCCGGCGTCCATTACTTGCACTCGAAACTCGGACTTACCAAAGACGATTTCCTGTGCGCCGCCGTCACCGATGAGCGTCCAGTCGTCGTCGAGAGTGACGCGGGCAGTGTCGATGTCGGCCATTTGCGCAAGGGCGAAAATGACGCCCGCATTGGCTGCGCGTTCCGCTTTGCGCTGTTCGAGCCGGTGCAATTGCGTCCTTTGGACGATGCGCACTTCGTTGGCTGCAGTCGTAACGACCGCCGTCAAGATCACGAGCGCGATCAGCGCCATGATGAATGCGCTTCCTCGCTGCCGAATCACTGTTCCACCTCGATCACGACCGGGTTTTCAGGAGTGACATCGCTGTGGGGGAGCCTGACGGTCATGATCCGATCTATCGTGTCGCTGTTGAGGCGGTAGGTAATCCGCACAGCCGCCGGCAACCGGCGCTGGCCACTTGTCGTGTTCCACTCGGCGTACCATTCCAGTCCGTTAAAGAACTCGAACTGGAATAAGTCGATGCCTTGGACGAACGCCGACTCATAACCGCCCTGTGACGGATCGCCATCGGGGGGGGACTGCGTCCGGAGAAAGAGCGCGTTCTCGATAGCGGTTTCCCCCACCGGCACCGTTGAGAGCGAGACTTCGAAAAGTCCGCCCTGCGGCCCGAACCTTTCGTTGAGGCTCTCGAACTCGTCTTCAGACGTCAGGAAGGCAGACGTGGGGTTGACGCCGATCGTGGTGAAAACGAGCGTGTCGATCTCTGCGAGGTCGCCGCCGCTTGCATACGTGGCGAAATTGGACGTGACGTCGGTCGCGTCTGTCGTGAGGTACGCGCCTTCGATGAGCGTTCTTAACCTGTCTTCCAGACTGACGATGCTCTTAAGCTCGGCATCGCGCGCGGGCACGCTCAATTGAAACTTCATGCCGGAATCGAAGGCCATCGAGACCGACGCGATGAGCAACACGCTCACCGCCAGTACGACCATGATTTCGATCAGCGTCATTCCGCGACGTGTCCTCATAGTCCTAATGTCTCCGTCGGTGGTTGGTACACCAGACCTTCTACTAACGCGCTACGGCCAGCTTTCCCCATTTCAACGGTGACGCGCACGTAAGTGATGCCGTCGATGGAGGTCGCCGCGGGTTCGATGCTCCAGGTCGCGCCTTTGTGCCGGTCGTCTTCGAACTCCCCTTCGCTCGGCATGAGAAATTGTCCCGTCGCGATGAGTTCGTCGTATTTGTCTTGTGCGAGCCGCTCGACCTCTTCCCTTTCGACGCTCCGTCGGAAAGAAGCAGTGATCGCTCCGAGGGCGCTCGTCACGGCAGAGAGCCCGATACCGACCAGAACGATCGCCACCATCGCTTCGACAAGTGTGAACGCTCTTTTAGATGCGCGTTTCAATTTCACCCGCCTGCCATTCTTGTTCCGAACTCTCTTCTAGTGGCGAGTCGGACCTTTGTGAGGAGCCGTCTTCACCACGAAACCTGATGCTGTAAATGCGACCGCCCTCGTCGACTTCAATGCCTGCGTCGTTGCCTGTGCCGTCCGGGTGGAACTCCATTATCCAATCGGCACTCGAAGCAAAGAGACCCTCGACAGTAAAGGAGGTCAAATTCGCCCCCGGAACCAATGAGACAGTGCGCAGTTCCTGCAGTTCAAAGTTGTCTGGATCGACCGAGTTAATCACGAGCGCTAGTCTGTCGTCCTGATAAGTGACTTGCACGACCCGCCCGCTTTCGATGGCCATTATTCTTGCGTCGGCGGCCAGATCGATCAGCGCGCTTTGGAAGTCGCGCGAGGTCTGACCGGCGTTGAGTGCGGCGAAGCGCGGCAACACGACGGCGGCGATGACCATTAGGATCGTGATCACAGCCGTCATTTCGACCAAAGTAAATCCGCGCCTATTCACCACCACTCTCGATAATGTCAGCCGCTTCGCCTTCCCCCCCCTCGATGCCGTCAGACCCATAGGACAGAAGGATGTAACTGTCTTCGCCGTCTGCACCAGGGTATTCGTAGTAGTAGCCGTCGTTCCACGGGCCTGCGGGAATGGCCTTTGCGGAGTAGGGGCCCTTCCATCCTTCGGCTTCACTCGGTTGGGTGCGAAGGGAGTCGAGCCCTTCTTCGGTCGTCGGATAGCGGCCCACGTCGACTCTGAACCCTTCAAGCAGGCGACCGAGTGCGGAGAGGTCGGACTTGGCCGCGGCCTGTTTCGCTTGGCCCGTGCGCTGGATGATGCGGGGCACGATCATCGCCGCGAGTATGGCCAGGATCATGATGACGACGAGCAGTTCGATGAGTGTGAACGCCGAGTTTTTTCCTTGTTTGCGTCGAGTATTCATTCTTGTTCTCATTTAATGATTTCTTGCGCCTGAAAGATAGGCAGGATAACGGAAAGTACGATGAATGCGACAAATACGCCCATGGTCAGCACGATGACCGGCTCAATGGTGGCTGTGAGCCTTCTCAGTCCTTGTTCGACCTCGAAGTCGAGGCTGTCTGAAACGCGACTGAGCATCTTGGGCAGGTCGCCGGTCTCTTCGCCGATGGCGACCATGTGTGTTAGGACCGGAGGAAACTCGCCCGCGTCGCGCAGTGCGCCCGCGATGGTGGCGCCTTCGCGCACTTCGCTCTTGACCCGCTCGTTGCGTTTGATAAAGACGGCGTTGTCGGATGCGAGGCCCGCGAGATCGAGGGCTTCTAGGATCGGAACCCCCCCCTGGATCAGAGTGCCGAGGATTCTCGAGTAGCGGGAAACGATCGCCTTCTTGACGACTTTGCCGAGCGTCGGGACGCGGAGGATGAAAAGGTCCTTCGCCTCTTTGCCGTGCTGCGTACCCAACCAATATCGAAGTCCTACGATGGCCAGGACGAGCACGACAATGATCGCGATCCAGTTGCCCGTGAGAAAGTTCGTGAGGCCAAGAAGTATTTTGGTCGGGAGCGGGAGCGTGTCGCCGAGGTCAGCGAACACGCCTGACAGTCGCGGCACGACGAACGTGAGCATGAAGATCACGACGAACACGGCAGTGAACGTCAAGACGCCGGGATAGATCATTGCGGAGACGATCTGGCTACGGCGCGTCACCTCGCTTTCTTGGAGGTCCGCAAGGCGCGTCGCGGACTCTGGAAACTGGCCGCTCGCTTCGCCTGCGCGCAGGGTCTGCGTGTACATTTCAGGGAAAAACTTTGGATATTTGGCGAGCGCTTGGCTGACGGGGAGTCCTCGTTTGACGTCTTCGAGCGCTTGTTCCGCGATGTTCGCAAGTTGCGCGCTTTCTGACTGCTCGCCTAAGATGCGAAGCACCTTGTCGAGCGGAAGCCCGGCACTTGAAAGATCGCCGAGACGGCGCGTGAAAAGGGCGATGTCTGCTTTGGTCGTGCGGTTTCGGCGGTCTTCGACAGCGGAGTGGTGCTCTGATCTCTTGCGCTTTTCCTCTTTGATCTCGACGACGTGGCGGCCTTCGGACGTCACCATCGAGATTGCCGCTTTCTGATCTTGCGCGTCTATGAAGCCTGTTTTTTTGCGACCGCTCGCATCAAGGGCAGTGTAGGCAAAAGTGGTCATGTGTTAGAAATCCTCCCTTTGGCAGACGCGCAGGACTTCTTGGGCCGTCGTTTGTCCTTCGAGCAGTGCGAGCCGCCCGTCTCCGAGCAACGTTCGCATGTTCTGGTTGCTGATCG
>CAYYZP010000068.1:0-3615 GCA_964476165.1 uncultured Fimbriimonadaceae bacterium | reverse complement strand
CTGCTAGAAACAGGCTCAAAGCAGGCGTTTTGACGAAGACGCTCAAGCACCCGGCGAGGGCTTCCAGATATTCGCCTCGTGTGGATTTGTCCGCGCCGTCGGCGAGTGAAACGAGACCACCGAGTTGTTCGAAGAGTTCGCGCTTGGTCTTGATCGGCGGGATCATCTTACCGTCGTCGATCCAGTTCTTCATGATCTTCTTCACCTCCTCTGGTCGAAGTTTGTACTTGTAGAGCAAGTGTTGTTTGACGGCACGCAGTTCTTCGCGCGTCACTTTTTCGATCGCGGTGTATTTTTGAGAGACCTGTGTGACTGAAACGGATGCAAGGGAGAGCAGTGCGTCCCATTGGCCCTTTTCTCGCTCGCTCTCTGCCAATGCGGCCCAGTCTTCTGCTTCTTTGACGGTTGCAGTGATCTTCGAAATCTCGCGCAGTTTCTCGTTGGTCTGCTGGATCTTCTTGCGCACGGATTCGATCTCCACGTTCGCCTCCATGATGTCGTACTCGTTGTGGACCGCGTACCAAAGAGCGGCGAACAGCAGGCTGATTCTGTCAACATCGGCATTCAACGAGGCATTGATGCCTTTCGATCTTTGATCGATGCCCCTCGCAGTGTCCACTTGTCCCGCCTTGTCGTTTTCGATGCGATTGAACCATTCGGAGACGCGAGTGTGTTCCGTGGTGAGCCGTTGATACCACGCTTGCATCGCAGAATAGTTGTCGTTCGTAACGGTCGTTGCCGTGTAGGAGGCCAGGTCGTTCTTGTAGTTTGCGTTTGCCTCGTTGTACTTAAGAATGTCTGCGACTCCGTTCGTGGCGCGGGCGTTGAGGTTTGCAAGATCGTTGTACCACTGCACGATGTCGATCCGGCTTGATACCCCCACCCATGCTTCGTTCGTGACTTCGTATTTTGCGTACAGGATTGCGACTCGCGAGACGGCGTCCTTGTCGCGCTGTTCGCTTTTGGAAAGTTCTGCCCAAAGTTGTTGGATGTTGGGCCAGTCTCCGGGAGCGGACGTGACGCTCGTGAGGGCCTCTACTTGCCAGATGACTTTGTTTGGCCCGCCGTTGGGGTCGGTCTCGAGATAGGAAGTTGTTCCCGGATCGCGTGGCTGGGCTGGTGCGACCGATGCGAGAACGATTGCGGCGAGAGAAAGAAGTCGCGAAAATTTCATGTGTCCAATTGTCAGGACGTCAAGAGAACGTGTTTGGAACGTGGAACCTCAAGCGATTGTAGTGCGTCGTTATGTTTAGAAGGGGATGAAAGTGGGGCCCGAAGCACAGTAGGGCTGGGGTTCGGTGAAAAGCCGGGCGTGAATCTAGAGAGTGCAAAAGCACTGTCCGTCGTACTTCGACACACTCAGCATGACGGGTTTGTTACTTGTTGGCAGAGGTGCAGACCTGGAGGTCCGCACCACAAGAACGCGCGCGGCTTACAAGACAAGCCGTGGCACCCCTCTTGGGACTATAATTAGAGTTGGAGCACCAGCCTGATGAAAAAAACCTGCGCCTTTCTCGTCGTTGTCGCCGTGATCGCTTGCGGTTGCAGCAAGCCGGAGGACAAGTTCGTTGCGAAATGGGAGGGACGGCTGTCACTGCCGCAAGAAGTCATGGACATGATGAAGGCCGCTGCTTCGATGGCCACGCCAGAACAGCAAAAGCAGATGGCCGACGGCGAAAAACAGATCAACGATCTCAGACTAAATCTTGACCTTCAAAAGGGCGGCAAATGTACGATCACAACGACCGGGATCGACGAGAATGAGACGAGCAACGGTGCGTGGTCGCTGAGCGAGGACGGCAAGACGCTCACGATCGTTCAGCCGAAACCGACTGAGGCGGAGAAGAAAGCAGCAATGGACAAAGGGGTGTCCGCCTCGGTGATCGAGAGCCTTTCTGAAAAAAACATGGACTGCGTAGTTTCCGCGGACATGAACACGCTCACATTTAAGGTCGCCGAAATGGGTGTGACGCTAACGATCACGTTTGTTCGAAAGTAAAGGGATTTAAGATTCCGCGAAGCGGGCCGAGACGCAAGTCTCGGCCCGCTTCGCTGCAAATGGAGAGAACCAAGAACAATGCCGACAGTACAAGACTGCATCAACGGCCTGCAGGTCACCTATTCGACGGTGACCGCTGCGCAGGCGCTCGATTATTTCAACCACGTCCATCGTGAGATCGTTTCGCTCTCACAGATCCAACAAGGATCTGAAGACGTCCTACTCGTCGCGGGCCAACGCGAATACGCGATCGATGCGACGAACAAGATCGTCTCGCTCCGCGACGCCGACTTTGTCGAGTCCCCCACCGTGAGCAAACCGCTGAAAGTGGCCTCGACCGACTGGCTCGATCAACATGAGCCCGTATGGCGCACTTCGCCACGCGCGGGGATTCCAGAACTCTGTTACGTCGAAACCGTCGAGCCGAACGGCGAGACAAAGTTGGGCCTCTACCCGGTTCCGACCCAAAGTTCGGTGGGGGGATATCCCAAGGCCGTGCTTTTCGGCGCGAAGTTCAAGGCTTTGATCGCCACTGACCAAGTGCCTGCGTCGGTCCCGTCCATCCGCGTGCACATCGAAGGAATGAAGCGGCTTGCGGCGAGCGACAAGGACGTCGTCCATTTTGGCGAGTACAGCGAGACGTACAGACAAGAACTGCACCGGACGCTCGCGTCCATCGATGGGACGATCGAGGACCTTGAGAGCCCGAGGATCGTCCCCGTCTGGATGAAGAACAGACAGGTCCAATAAGAAAATGAGAGAAGACTATTACGGCACGGGAAACGTGTCCACAAACATGAAGTTCAACGACGCCGCGAGCACCACTGCCACAAGCGTCTCGACCAAGAAGACAAGGCTGCTCGTGGTCAATGCCCAGAACAGTGGCGCAGCCGCGGCCTATCTGCGGCTCTATGACAAGGCTTCTGCACCAGCCCCTGGCACCGATGTTCCCAAGATCGTGTTCATGATCCCGCCGGGTGGGGGACTCGTAAGCGAGAAGAACATGGCGATCGAGTTCGCCCTCGGCCTCGGGTTCGCGATCACGAGCGGTGGGGGCAACACGAACTCAGGGACGATCACGAACGCCAACGAGGAGGTGGTCAACCTCGAGTTCTACGCCAAGTAATGGCGAGCGTCTCGACGACGTTCACCACGTTCGCACTGGAGAACCGCGCGGGCCAGATCAGCGGCACGCACTCGTGGGGCACTCCCAGCAACGCGCAGACGAGCAACGACGTGAGGGCGGTCTGGTCGCACAGCGGAACGCCGCTCGGACGTTACGGCGGCTACACGGCATATCTAAAGGGAACGCAACTCGCGTCGCTGGTACCGGTCGGCGCGACCATCGACGGCATAAAAGCGACGATCGAGAAGCGGAAGAGCGCAGCGGGAGGTACGACGATCACCGATTCGGCCGTTTACGTCGTCAAGGGCGGCACGGTCCAGACCACGCAGAACAAAGCGACAATCACCGTTTATACATCGTCCGACTTAGCCCAGACCTACGGCGGTCCGACCGACAAATGGGGGCTTTCCCGGAGCGAAGTAGACGTTAACGGTTCTGGTTTCGGGATCGCGATTTCCTGTAGCCTCAATCAACTGTTCGAGGACGAGCA
>CAYYZP010000067.1:0-2303 GCA_964476165.1 uncultured Fimbriimonadaceae bacterium | reverse complement strand
GGATGCAGCGCAATGCGGGCTCTCGATGGCCAAAACTGAAAACGATCCCTATGTGAAACGAGCAGGAGGCTCAAGGATTTCGCTGATCGTTGGCGGAGTCGTGCTGTGCTTCTTGATCGGACTTGGAATCGGTACCGGTCGCGGACTGAACATCTTTGGAACGAGAGGGGCCGATCCGACGCTTGTACGCGATGATTCAGGCTCAAACGAGATTCAATCTAAGGGGGAACCAAATGGTTCATCGATTCAAGCAGTTGACAAGATGCCCTTCGAAGTGAGGGCGTGGCTCAACCACCTCGAAGAAACGGAGAAGCGCCGCAAGTCTTTGGCCACGAAGCAACTCGCCGCGCTCCTCACCGGATCGCTCAAAGCCGAAGCCGAATCGATGCGCGATCTGATGGCGGAGGCGAACGACGACGAATCCACTCTCTCGGAGTCGCCAAAGAAGGAAAAAGTGGAATTCATCGCCTCTACGAGCAAATAGGAATGGTTCAAACTTGGCCAGTTTTTCAACTCGAAGCCACCCCCGACCGAGTGCCTTCCCACCAAAAACGCCTATGAGCACTGCCTAGGCGAAACTGGCGCGATGTTCAATGAAGTGCTCGACCAACTCGTGGCATCTCAAGCCGATCCTCAAACCGCCGTTCAAGCCTTGCTCTATATGAAGGGGACCAGCCAGGGCCGGATCGACGAGGCCGCAAAACAGACTGACGCCCTTGTCGTCGCCATCTGCATCAAGTACGAGACGTTCAAGTGGTTTTCGATTAGCGGCGACTTCGGCTCGGGCCTCAGCGGACTCGGGTTCTAGATTCCTTTGTGGTGTGGGCGTTCCGCCTTGCCCACCGATAAACCCTAGACCCCTGACCCTTGACCCTCCGCATTTGCCGCCTCGACAATCGCTTCCGCACACCTAAGTGCCGCACCGCCTTGGGAGGCCATATATGCCCGAGCCCCCGCGCTCATCTGGTCTCTAACCGTTTGGTCGAAGACGATCCTCTTCAGGGCCCCCGCTAGTTCATCCTGCGATCTGACGACTACGCTAGCACCTGCATCCAATGCCCCCTTGCTTATCTCCTTAAAATTGTGCATGTGTCGCCCATGGATCACAGGAACCCCATGTGCCAACGGCTGGAGAAGGTTCTGCCCTCCTGAATTTCCAAATCCCCCACCCACTACAGCAACTGTGGCAATCGAATAGATCCCCCCAAGTTCTCCAAACGTGTCCAAGACCAATACTCGTCCTGATTCCACTTTTGACCGCAATGTGACCGAATCTACGCCAACTACAGAATATGCCTCGGCGATGGATGGCGCGTTCTCGACGTGCCTAGGCGCGTGGACTATCCAAACGGTTGGATCATCTAACAAGCCGGCTGTTTTCAATCCGTAGATCACAAAACCGTCCTCTACCAATTCCCGCGTCGAACCAACCACCACGACTTTCGCATCGAAAGGAATCCCCAGTTCTCCCTTCCAGTCTTTGACATCCGAAGCCTCCTGCGAAGCCGCGTCAAACTTCGTATTGCCCACACACTCGACCCCTGCAAACCCAAGAGCACGAAACCGGGCCGCGTCCCCCTCGCTTTGCGCTAAAACCTTGTCCACTAGGGCCGCCAACGCTCGGTAATAAGGACGGAGTATCCAAGCCCGAGACTGGCTCTTGTCACTCAAACGACCGTTGATGACAAGATTCTTGGCCCGAAACTGATTTGAGGCCCAAAAGAAATTGAACCAGAGTTCCGTCTCCATGACCGCCACTACGTTCGGCCGCACGCGGGCAAGCGCGGCCACATCGAACCTAAGCACGTCTATCGGGAAGTACACCAAATGGTCAAACAGTCCTTTTGCTCGATCCCGAGCCGCTTGCTGCCCCGTCGAAGTAGTCGTCGATAAAACGATCTCCAGCGCAGGATCGAGCCTGCGTATCTCGCCCAAAACCGGCAGCACCGCCATGAATTCCCCGACCGACACCGCATGGATCCAAGCCCGCCGCACGCCCTTGACAGCGGGTTTGATCGGCAGGTGCCCAGACCGCTGTTTCCAGTCGGGCTTTTCGCGGCGCTTCGACGCCCGCCAAATCATCCACGGCACCCAAAGAGGCGCCAGGAACACCAACAGGACGTTGTAGACCCAAAAGATCATGCCCACTCGATCTTATTGCCCGTTAGCCGCTCATAAGCCTCGACATACCGCCGCAAGGTCTCCCCGACGACTTCGTCCGGTAAGGTCGGCCCTGGCGGTTTCTTGTCCCACTTGATGGACTCCAAATAGTCGCGAACGAACTGCTTGTCGAAACTCGGCTG
>CAYYZP010000066.1:0-1599 GCA_964476165.1 uncultured Fimbriimonadaceae bacterium | reverse complement strand
CTTCCTTGGCGTGGCGAGGCGACATGCGCAATTCGTCCATCACTTGGGGATCACCGAGCGCCACGGTCAAAAGCCGCTTGCCCTCGATATCGACAGACGACGCGACCATTAGCCGTCGGTGCACCTTTATCCAAAACGTATAATTGACCTTGTCGCCAGCCAGGGTCTCAGTCGGCTTTCCAAATTCGTCCGAATAGATGCTGACCGTCTCGCTAACTTCGCCGGCGCTTGCGTCTTGCTTAGTCGACATGGCGAGCACGACGAGGTTTTTCTTTTGCCTTTCCTCTTTTTTTGATTCCGGATCGCGTTTGGTGAATGTGATGAAACCGAAGGTGAGCTTTACAGGTTCCGAGCCGGATTCTCGGACTTCTGCTTGCCAACCAAACGTGCCGAAGTCCTGTCCGAACCGTACCGGCAACGTAAAAAGGTGCGAACTTCCGGTGGGGGTGGGAAAAACGACGAGTGCGCCGTCTTGTTTGCCTCCAAGTTTAAGTCGCTTGCTACCATTGATCAAATAAAGGTCGTCCGAATCTTCGACAGTCTCCACAAAGTTGACTGTATCGAGCGCAGCGACTGCGGATCGGCTGCCGACATTTGTCTTGGCGTCGATCGGTGGCGAGCACCCGGCGACCACGAGCAATGCAAGACTAGCCGTCGATCCGCAAGAGGCGACCATTTTGTGTGCCTGCAGGCGCTTCATATTCAATCTCATCTCCAACCTCCTTGCCGACCAGCGCCGACCCTAGCGGCGACGTGATCGAAATCATGTCTTGTGCCGGATCGGCCTCATACGCGCCGACCAGTCTGACCTTGATCTCGTCGTTCCATTTGAGGTCCAATATTGTGACGAGGGATCCCAGGTGCGCGATATTCTCCGCGTTTTCCGGGCGACTGACGACTTGTGCGACCTGGACCACCTTCTCAAGATCGGCGATCCGCCCCTCCAACCGCTTTTGATTCAGTTTCGCCTCATGGTACATGGCGTTCTCCTTCAGGTCGCCATGAGAGCGGGCCTCCCGGATCACGTTCGCGATCTTCTGCCGCTCGACCGACTTGAGTTGGTCGAGTTCCGCTTTGAGCCTGTCAAAACCCGCTTGCGTGATTAGGACGTCACCGGACATTTGAGCCCCTATTCTAGCATGGCTCAGGTAGAACAGGCTCGGTGTCCCGGCTCTCCGTCATTGTCGTCAGTTTCAATACGAGGGACGCCTTGCGCCGCTGTCTTTCTTCGCTTGAGGGGGCGGACGAAGTCATTGTCGTGGACAACGCGAGCGCTGACGGTTCTGTTGAGATGGTTGAGTCGGAATTTCCTTCGGTGAGACTCATAGCAAATCCCACCAACCGGGGATTCGGTTCCGCCAACAATCAGGGGATGGACGCGATGACCGGGGATACTGCGTTATTTTTAAATAGTGACGCAATGGCCCACCCCGGCGCGTTGTCGCGGTTGCGCACTGTTATGGATGATCCGCGCATAATCGCGTGCGGTGGTCGGCTGGTTAATCCTGACGGATCGACTCAATCGTCGTGCTGTTCACGATTGACGCTGTGGGTCGTGTTCTGCGAGCAGACTTTTCTGGAACGCTTGTTCCCGCGCAG
>CAYYZP010000065.1:0-8624 GCA_964476165.1 uncultured Fimbriimonadaceae bacterium | reverse complement strand
AGAGACGCCCGGAGATCGAGGTCGCTCCTTTGTTGATGGCTGACAAGATGCTGAACACGCGCGGCGACGGCGCCATCTCGGGGACGAAGTCCACGACGATCCCCTGTTCTTTTGCTGTTGCCGATCTGATCTTTAGAGATTGGCACGTGATGCGCAGTCGCACGACTTCGACCGCGCTTCTGACGGCGGTGGGGGATTTGCCGTAACGGTCTTCCATTTCTTGGAACACGTTCGTGACGTCAGCGTCCGTTCTGCACGTCATCAGGCTCTTGTAATAGTAGAGTCGCTGTCCTTCTTCGGGGATGTAGGCGGCGGGAATGAGCGCGGTGACGGGAAGATCGACGGTCGGTAACGGTTCGATGCCTTCGAGCGGATCGTCAAGTTGGTGCAACGGGTTTCCGTCCGCCGCCGCTTTGAGATAGTGGACTTCGCTGTCGACCAACTGCGCGTAGAGGTCGAACCCCACGATGGACATCTGCCCGCTCTGTTTTGCGCCGAGCAAGTCCCCTGCGCCACGGATCTGCAAGTCGCGGAACGCGAGGGAGTAGCCGCTGCCCAGGTTGCTGAATTCCTGAAGGGCGGCAAGCCTTGCGCTCGCGTTTTCTGTGATCGTCTTCGTTCCCTGGTAGAGCAGGTAGGCGTAGGCTTGGCGGTCGGAGCGCCCCACACGGCCCCTGAGTTGATAAAGTTGGGAGAGCCCGAACGTGTCTGAGTTTTCGACGATCAGCGTGTTGGCGTTGGAGATGTCCAGGCCGTTTTCGACGATGGTCGTGCTGACGAGGATGTCGATTTCGCCGTTGAGGAACCCCATCATGACGGGTTCGAGCGCCTGTTCTCCCATCTGACCGTGGCCGATAGCAATCTTCGCGGTCGGGACGAGTTTCCTGAGCCTCTCGGCGACGTGCTGGATGCCTTGGACGCGGTTGTAGACGTAGAAGACCTGCCCCCCCCTGGCCATCTCTCTCAACACTGCTTCTCGGACGACTTCTTCTGCGTATGGTCTGACGTAGGTGCGGATCGGGAGGCGTCCAGGGGGGGGATCGTTAATGACCGACATCTGCCGGATGTGCATGACCGCCATGCTGAGCGTCCTCGGGATCGGTGTCGCGGAAAGGCTGAGCACGTCGACATGCGTCCTGATTTTTTTGAGCGCCTCCTTGTGGCCCACGCCGAACTTCTGCTCCTCGTCGATCACCACGAGGCCGAGGTCCTTGTACTTGATCTCGTCATTGAGCAGCGCGTGCGTGCCGATGACGATGTCGATCTTGCCTTCTTTGAGGCCCTTTAGAGTCTTGTTTCTTTCTCCGGTTGACTTAAACCTGTTGAGGAGGGCGATTCTTGTTGGATAGGCCGCGAGCCGTTCGGAGAAAGAGCGGAAATGTTGCTCGCTTAAGATGGTGGTCGGGCAAAGAAGGGCGACTTGCTTGTTCGCTTGTGCGACTCGGAAAGCGGCGCGGATGGCGACCTCCGTCTTTCCAAAGCCCACGTCGCCGCAGATGAGCCGGTCCATCGGATGGCCGGCCATGAGGTCCCGTCTGACGTCCTCGATCGCCTCGAGTTGGCTTGGCGTCTCGCTCCAGGGGAACGATGCTTCCATTTCTGCTTGCCACGGCGAGTCCGGGCCGTATCCTTGCCTTGTTGCCGCCCTGCGCAGCGCATAGAGTTTGATGAGTTCTCTCGCGAACTCTCTTGCTTCTTCTCTTGCTTTGGCGACCGCCTTTTTCCAATCTCCGCCGGTCAGACGGTTGATCGTGGGGGGGGTATCGGTGGGGGCAAGATACTTTTGGACGCGGTCGAGTTGGTCTGCGGGGACGAAAAGTTTGTCTGGAAGTTTGTACTCGAGGTACAGATACTCCCTTTCAACGCTGTCGACAGTTTTTTTGACGAGTCCGCGATAGACGCCGATGCCGAAATTGATGTGGACGACGAAATCGCCGGGCTTGAGATCCATGACCGTTGCGATCGGGACGCCCTCGCGGAACTTTCTTTGCGGAAGTTTCAGCCGCGCGACGCCAAATATTTCTTGGTCGGTCAAGACCGCGAATCCCTTGTGCCATGGGTAGCCCGATGCATCGTGCGGGATACCCGTGGCGCTTGCAATTACAAACCCACCAGCGGGGTTGCCTTCGACCAAGTGCAGCCCTGCCTCCCCAATTCCTCCTTCGCTAGGGAAGACGTCGATTTGAGCGAGCACGGCCTTTGCCCGCGAAGGCTGGTCGGTCGCGAGCAACACGCTCATTCCAGCCTCTATCCAGTTCTTGATCGTGTGTGCGAGCACTTTCGGTTGGCCGCGATAGCCGGCGAGCGATTCTGCCCCCACCCGCTCGGTGTTGTCCGCCCTGAGCCATTTCGGGAGTCCGTTCATTGCTGTGAGGCTCAGGGTCTTTTCTGTGAGCGCGAAGTGCTCGGGCGGAAGGACGTAGTCGTTCACGGTCGCGCTGAGGATTTCTCCTCTTTGTTCTCTCGCTTCGAGCGCTTGACCGAACTCTTCTTCGGCACGCATCACCGCAGCGTCGATTTCCAGAGGTTCATCGAGCACTAGCAGCCCGTCCCCCCCCAGGAGGTCGACCGCGCAGGTCGATTCTGGATGGATCAGCGGTCGATAAAGATCGAGGCGGTTGAAGAAAACGCGGCTCTCGAGTCGTTCTGCGTCCGCGGAGACGAGCGTGTCGAGGTTGTCGGCGGCCTCGCGTTTGAGTTTCGCGGACTCGGCGAGCACTGCGCGTTCGAGCATTTCCTTGAACTCTTGGCCGTCGCTTGGTAGCAGGGTTTCTCGGCTGGGAGCGATCTCGAGGCTATCGATGGGGTTCAAAGACCGCTGGCTGTTTGGGTCGAATTCGCGGAGGCTCTCGACTTCGTCGCCCCAAAACTCGATTCGCACTGGCTGCTCGAATCCCATCGGAAACACGTCGACGATCCCCCCCCTGCGGGAGAACGTGCCTGGAAGCCGCACCGGCTCGTTGTGCTCGTATCCAAGCCGTGCGAGTTTTTCGATTAGTTCGTATTGAGTGAGTCCCCCCCCTTGTGTGATTGTCACGAAGGCGTCTCTGAGGACTTCGGCGGGCAACGTTCTCTCAAGGGCGGCTTGCGGGGTCGCGATTACAAATCCCGGCTCGTCGCTGATGAGAAACTTGAGCGCGCCGATCCTGTCGCTTAAAGCCACAGTCTCGGGCGCGGCGTCTTCGAATAGAACACTAAGTCCGCTCGGTAGGAGCTGCGTTTTTTCTTCTGGAACACCTGCGAGACGGAGCCGGGCCTGCCATTGTAGTGCGCGGTCGTAGTTGTTGGTGACGACGAGGATCTTCCGGGCCCCCTCTCCGCGAAAGTCGATGTTCGTGCGCTTTTCGCGAGGAGGGGGTTGGGGTTGGGGGCCGGCGGTGTTGTCTACCGACCCTTGACCCTGCCCCGAATGCCAAAGAGCGGCGATTAAAAGAGGGCGCGCCTCGATTGCCACCGACTCCCATGTCGTGTGGCCCTCGAGGTCAGAGAAAATCTCCCGCAGAGGCTCGTGCTCGCCGAGCGCCAGCGCTACATCTGACAGGCGCATGCCCAGGGTTTCATTCTACCGTTCGTACTTGCCCGTTCTACGCCACACGGACATGCTCTAGCCGTTCGAGGTTATGGGCGTGTGGACGGTGGCGAGCCTGTCCGTGGCACCCATCGCGATCGCCCATGGCACCCGAACTCAATTTGCCAAGGCATTCCTCATGTGATATCGTTGATGAGTGCAAAGCGTCATTGGAATCGACGGTTGTTCTATAGGTTGGGTCGTGATTTGTCACAGCGATGACGGATCACAAGATTCCCAAGTAGTTTCTTCCATAGAAGAGATTCAGTGTATGGCGCAAATCATTGCCATCGACATCCCAATCGGACTTCCTGACGCTGGTTACAGAATATGTGACGTCATGGCTAGAAGGATAATTGGCCCACGGCGTAGTAGCGTCTTTCCCGCTCCAATCAGAGCATTATTGAACTGCAACAACTATATAGAGGCCAATGCATTATCGAAATCGATCCAATGGAAAGGAGTATCGAAACAGTAGTTCGCAATAGTTGAAAAAATCCGGGAGGTCAATTCAGTATTGATAAAGAACTCAAACTTACTACAGAGAACTTTTGAAATACATCCAGAAGTCTCCTTTTGTGCATGGAACGAAACGCCGCTCGATTTTGCAAAAAAGACAAAAGAAGGCAAAGCGATGCGTAGGCGACTTGTAGAGTCATTCTTCGGTCAATATGCGTTCATCCTCGCTCGCGACAGCCTTCCTTCGAAAGTTGCCGATGACGATATTCTCGATGCTTTCGCTGCAACTTGGACCGCTTGGCGCATAGCGTGTGGAACAGGACTAGCCTTGCCTCCAATCCCTAATCAGGACGCAAATGGCCTCGACATGGCTATTTGGTACTAATTCGTAAGTGTAGAATAAACATAGATGCCGACGCGGATTGAGACGATTGCCGTTCACGACAGCGCGACGCCGAACATCCTTGGCGCGGAGAGGGGAGGTAACGTCATTCTGACCAGCCTCGACACGCTCGTCAGTCAGGCTCGCGCAAATGCGTTGTGGCCGCTGACGTTCGGTCTCGCGTGCTGTGCGATCGAGATGATGGCGACCGTCGCGTCGCGGTTCGACCTTGCTCGATTTGGCTCAGAGGCGTTCCGAGCGACGCCGAGACAGGCCGACGTGATGATCATCGCGGGTCGGCTTTCGAATAAGATGGCCCCGGTGCTGCGGCAGATATACGACCAGATGCCAGAGCCGAAGTGGGTGATCAGTATGGGCGCGTGCGCGTCTTCGGGGGGGGTGTACAACAACTACGCGATCGTGCAGGGCGCGGACCAAGTGGTGCCCGTCGATGTCTATGTGCCAGGATGTCCCCCTTCGCCTGACGCCTTGATCTACGCGATTATGAAACTGCAACAGAAGATCAAGCGGCCCAAGGGGTCGTTCAAAGAACTCCAACTCGCCGAGATTAAGCCGCGCACTCTCCATGACGACGATCAGATGGAAAAGCGACTTAAGGCCAAGGCGGGCAAATGAGCGGATTCAATCCGGTCCGCGACATCGCGAAGCCCATTGCCAAGGGCATGGGTATCACCTTGTTAAGGACTTTTAAGAAAAAAGTCACGATCCAATATCCTGAAGAGCGGCGCGAGCAGTTCACGCGCACACGGTGGCGGCACGTTTTGACGCGATACGATTCGGGCTTGGAAAAGTGCATCGGATGCTCGCTGTGTGCGGGCGCGTGTCCTGCGAAATGCATCTATGTCGAATCGGCGGAGAACACCGACGAAGCGCGGTTGTCGCCGGGCGAAAGGTATGCCGCGCGGTATGAGATCAACATGATCCGTTGCATTTTCTGCGGCTATTGCCAGGACGCGTGCCCGACTGGGGCGATCGTTTTGCGAAAGGACTTCGAACTTGCCAACTACGATCGGGACGATTTCATTTTTACGAAAGAGATGTTGTTGGAGCCGGTAAGGGAAGAATGACGGGAGACGCGTCACACGCTACAGCAAAGCGGGCAACTCGTTACTCTACCAACCCTTTCCCTTTGGTCTCAGTCGCAAAGGGAAGCACGAGAACACCCAGGCCAAGCACGATCGCGGTCGTGGCGACGCCTTTGGCGACGCTTGGATCCTTGCCCATCCACATCAATGTCAATAATGGGACTCCTGCTGCGATAAAGCGTGAGACGTTGTAGGCGATTCCAGAACCCGTCGCGCGCAGACGCGATGGGAACAGTTCGGGGAAATACAAGACGAGCCCCGCGGATATTCCGATCGTGAATAGCGACATGAACGGTGCGGCGATGAGCAACCCCCCCCAAGTGCCCGAAGCCTGGGTCGCAAACCAGACAGAGATTGGTGAGAGCAACATGAACAGCGCGAGTGCACGTTTGCGTCCGATTTTTTCGCAGACAAAAGGCATGAGCAGCACGCCGATCAACGTCCCGATGTGCAGCACCATCGTCACGACCGATTTTCTGTCTTGTACGACGTCGGCCACCAGCCCTTTGCTGGCTTGTTCGACGAGGTTTGGCAGCCAGTTGGAGATGTTTCCCGCGCCAGCGATCACGACGACGCCGAGCACGAGGGCAATTATTGCGTGACGCCTCCACAATGGGTTGCCAAACAACTCCTTGACGTCCCCCCTCTTTGCGGACGTTCGTTCGCTCGCTCCTTCGACGTGGCTCAGGATGACGTGCTCGCTCCTTTCGGCTTCTCGCGGCTCGCGGGGACGCTCGCCATCCCTTTGGGGTTCTTTCACCCAATAACGGATCAAGACAGTGACGAGCGCGGGGGCGATGCCGACGAGAAACAGCCAGCGCCAATGCTGGGGGGGTACGGCAAAATTGACCAGCGCCGCAAAGACTGGCCCGAATGCCGCGGCTGTTTGCAAGAGCGCGGCGCCAGCGGCGCGCGCCTTGTTCGGGAAGACCTCGGCGATCAGAGCCGCGCCGGCCGCCCACTCGCCACCGATACCCAGCGCAGTAATGAACCGTACGACCGCTACCTGTTCAAGGGTGTGACAAAGAGCGGTCAGTCCTGTGAAGAGCGCGTAGATGAGGATCGTGACGACCATCGTCCTTGTCCGCCCCCACCTGTCCGCCAATATCCCGAACACGAGTCCCCCCACCGCCCATCCGACCAGAAACACTGTGAAGAGGCGTCCGTCCGCAATCGCGATTGTGGCCTTGTCTTCGCCGAGGAACTCTTTGAGCATCGGGCCCTTGGCGAAGTTGTAGAGCGCGACGTCGGCGATGTCGAACACCCACCCCAGCCACGCGACGAGCAACACAAGCCAATGGTAACGGGTCAGGCCGGTCCACCAACGTTCGGGCGTCACGCAAGTTAGGACGTGGCGGGGAGCGGAGAAGGCGTTGGGATGGGGGTCAAGAGTAGATGAGGGTCAGGGGTCGGAGGTCAAAGGTCGAGGGGTCGGAGGTCGGGGGTCAAGGGTCAAGAATAGTACAGGCGGGACGCCCGCACCACAAGTAGAATGGGGGCATGAAGTATTGGGCTGTCTCCCTTGTTTTGCTCGTCGTCGGTTGCTCGGGGGGCGTCAATGAGGGTGCGCCGGTCGCGGAGGTCAAGGACGATGCGGAGTTCAAGGTCGCTCTGCTGACTCCCGGCTCGATCTCTGACTCCGGCTGG
Organism: uncultured Fimbriimonadaceae bacterium; assembly: GCA_964476165.1. Taxonomy (GTDB): domain Bacteria; phylum Armatimonadota; class Fimbriimonadia; order Fimbriimonadales; family Fimbriimonadaceae; genus JADFMN01. The sequence continues at coordinate 1,462 of CAYYZP010000065.1, read as the reverse complement.
AACGCGATGGCTTACGAGGGCTTGATGGCGATCAAAGAGGATTTGGGCGCCGAAGTCGCCAACAAAGAGGCGACAGACGCGCAAATCAGGGACGCGATGCGCAGTTATGCGCAAAAGGACTTCGACCTGGTGATCGGACACGGCTACGAGTACAACGCGCCTGGAGTCGAAGTCGCAAAAGATTTTCCTTCGACGGTCTTTGTCAGTTCGTCGGGAGACAAGGTGGGGGACAACGCGGGGACGTTCCGTTTTTACCTGGAGCAAGGGTTTTATTTGGCCGGTTACATGGCCGCTTCTCTTTCTAAATCAGGAAAGGTCGCGATGATCGGATTCAACAGTATTCCATCGATCAAATCGACGTTCAACGGGTTTCGCGCGGGCGCTTTGGCCGCAAATCCAAACGTGATTGTTATTGAGCCGGACATGGACATGGATGCCGACATCGCGGCGTTCAAACAAGCGACTCTAGCGGCAATCGGCGAGGGAACGGACTTCGTGATCCATCAGGCGAACGACCGCGCACAAGGAGTATTTGATGCGTGCAAGGAAAAGGGAGTCCACGCATTCGGCGCAAACATGGATCAGAACAAGAACGAGAGCGGTGTCATTGCGGCCAGTGCGATCATAGTCGCGAAACCGGCGTATGTCTCGCTTGCCAAACAAGTGAAGGAAAAAACTTACAGGGGAGCGGTCGTGTTGATGGGGATGAAAGACGGAGCGATTGGTTTCATCATCAATCCCGCGTTCCTTGCAGATGTGCCCGATGAACTCAAGACAAAACTCGACGAGATGCAAAAGCAGATCACGGACGGAACGCTCATCGTTCCCAAGGACGAGTTTTAAAATCTGATGGACAGCCCGTCTTTGCGGGTCGTCGGCGTTTCGAAGCGCTATGGCCACATTGTCGCTCTCGGTAACGTTGCGGTTGAGTTTTTTAAGGGCGAGATCCATGCCGTGCTTGGAGAAAACGGCGCGGGAAAATCGACCCTGATGGGAGTTTTGTCGGGATTTGTCGTGCCGGATTCTGGAGCGGCGTTGCTCGATGGCGTTTCCATGGCGTTTGGGCGGCCGCACGAAGCGATGTCAGCCGGGATCAGGATGGTCCATCAGCACTTCATGCTCGTTGGCGCGTTTTCTGTCGTTGAGAACTTGGCTTTGAGCCAGATGGGTGACACGAGGGGGGGGCTGGACTTAGCGGTCACAGAAAGCGCTGCTCAAGCAATTGTGCGCCGGCTTGGATGGGATGTGGAACTCGGCGCTATGACCGGCGACCTGCCGGTGGGGGCACAGCAGAGGATCGAGATCATCAAGGCGCTGATTGGCGCGGCGCGGGTCCTCATCTTGGACGAGCCTACCGCGGTGCTTTCGCCCGACGAAGTCGAGGAGGTGTTCAATGTGCTCCGTCAATTACGCGATGAAGGCGTGTGCGTCATCCTGATCGCGCACAAACTGGCGGAGGTGT
>CAYYZP010000064.1:0-1946 GCA_964476165.1 uncultured Fimbriimonadaceae bacterium | reverse complement strand
AATGGTGCAGCCGCGCAACAGTATGTCGATTCTGGAAATTTTGTTTGGAACTCGGGGATGTTCTTTTGGGCGATCGAGGCGTTTTGTCGGGCTCTCGCGGAATGTGCGCCTGCTGCGGCAGAAGTCATGGGCGAGATTGAGAATGCCTTGAAGAACTCTGACAAAGTCGCGGCGGCTCGTGCGTTTGAAAAATTAGACCCGATTTCTGTCGACTATGCGCTGATGGAAAAGGCGGAAAACGTTCAGGTCGTTAAGGCGGATTACAGGTGGGACGATCTAGGTTCCTGGGACGCGCTTTCTCGGAGTCTGCCACAAGACGAAGACGGAAACGTCGCCCAGGGGAACGCGCGGTTCGTGGACTCGAGGAACTGCGTCGCGTACAACGACTCAGAGGGCACGCGAATATCAGTTCTTGGATTGGAAGACGTCGTAGTGGTCGTGACTTACGGCGAAGTCATGGTGTGCAAGAAAGATCGTGCGCAGGACGTGCGAAAACTCGCTGATTAGCCTTCAATGACTCCGCGCACGAACTGCTCGAGGTTTGTGCCTTCGTACATGTATCCAGGGATTCCAAACGCCGCCGCCGCACCGATGTCGGACTCTCGGTTCCCTACCATGAACGATTTTTGTTTGTCCAACACAAACTCTTCGGCGGCCCTTTCCAACATTCCTGGGCCGGGTTTTCGTGCCGGGCAAGCGGCGAGGTATTCAGGGTTGTTCGATTCGGGATGGTGGGGGCAATAGTAGACGACGTCGATGTCTGCCCCCACCTTGTCGGCATATTCGAGCATCCAGATCGTCAGGAACATGAAATCCTCCTCGTCGTAGAATCCGCGCCCGATGCCCGACTGATTGGTGACGATAACGACGATGTAGCCCTTTTCGTTGAGCAGCCGTATCGCTGCTAGTGCGCCGGGCATCCATTCAAAGTCCTCGACCTTGTGGACATAGCCGCGGTCGTCGTTGATGACGCCGTCCCGGTCCAAGAACGCGGCGGGCCTCGGCGCGACGCTCGAGTCGCGCGCCAAGCGTGGCGCGTCAGGGCACCCGCGTCGAATCTTGGCTACATGATGGGACATGGGGTGTCTTTTATTAGCGACGAACGAGTCCGGTCGAACGGCCCTTCGGTCAGAAGAAGCCGTCGCTCGTCCGGTTCGCCTCGTCCAAGTATAGTCCAATGAAGTTCCTCAGGTCATTGATCTGCTGAATCTGATCGGACCGTCGGACGAGCGGGATGAACCGATAAAACGCACCGTCGAGTTGTCTGCCGCCTATGAGTGTCTCCCAAAGGAGCGCCCCTTTGAGGCGCTGCGTGTTGGCGAAAAAGCAGCCGGGCCCGTTGTAGACATAGGCTGCGATCTGGTCTCTCGAACTGACGCCGTCCATCACGGTGATCGTGAAATAAACGGTCCCTCGCGTCTTCGTCTCGACTTTGTCGACCCACTGGTTCGACAAAGACCAACCTTGCGCAGAAAAACAGACGCGCGGGTCGTGGAAACTCTCTTTGCTCCTGCTTCCGACAAGGACCACGTCGTATTGTTGGTCTGACACGTCGTCGTCGAAAACGCGCGCGACGATGCCGTAAGGCTCTAAGACGTTGTACGTCGACTCGTTCATTTTGTAAGAATAGAGCGGGCTCTCGGCGCTCTGTTGCATCGTAAAGCCATTGATCTGTGTCGGGCTGTGTTCTGCGATCCACAGTTCGTCCTTTGTTTGTGACGTTGGTGGCTTGTAAAGCGCAATGGCGACCCCCACCGCGCCCAACAGGGCACAGACAACGATTGCGCGCAGTTTCAGTCCTTCCATCCGAGCCACCTCGCTATTTTGAAGAGCAGTAAGAAGCACACGACAAGCGTGATGTATCCACTGTAGTCGTGGAAAGAGAGGCCGGCGGTGCGCCCATATTGCTCGCCGACCATGCCGATCAGCGCGATCCGCAGGCCGGA
>CAYYZP010000063.1:0-3075 GCA_964476165.1 uncultured Fimbriimonadaceae bacterium | reverse complement strand
CCAGGGCCCGGGCTTTGGAGGTCGGACTGGCGGCGGTAGCGAAGGCACGACCAGGCAAATCCTTCGAGTACGGTTCAGGATTCTAACAGAACTGGAGAACTAGGCTCTGAACCTGTTTGGTTTCAACAAGCGCAGTTCCTCGACGGACGAGGAACTGCGCGCTACTTTAATCGAGCACCTTGAGGAACTGCGCGTGCGCATCATGCGCATCTTGGGGTTCTTGCTCGTGGGGATGGTCATCGGGTGGATCTATTCGCTCAAGGTCTACTATTTCTTGGAGCAGCTCGTGCAGAAGAACATGCCGCCGGGCGTGAAGTACGAGGCGATGATCACGACGCTGCCTGGCCCGTTCATGCTCCAACTCAAGATGGCGTTCTTTATTGGGCTGTTCTTGGCGCTGCCTTTTGGTATCCATCAGATATGGGGTTTCGTTTCACCGGGCCTGCGGCCGAACGAGAGACGTCCGATCAAAGTGCTTGCTCCGATCAGCACGCTCCTGTTCTTCTTTGGCGTGTGGATGTGCTGGTGGATACTTCCCCCCACCATCTACTGGTTTGGTTCGTTCATGACGAACTTCAGCGATACGAAACTGATGCTCGAGGCGGGGACGATGGCGTTCCTGCTAATCAAGATGATGCTTTCGTTCGGAGTCGGTTTCCAGATGCCGATCATTGTGTTTTTCTTGGCACGGCTTGAGATCATCACGCCGGAGGCGATGATGAAATATTGGCGTCACGCGATCCTGATCGTCGTCGTGGCGTCGGCGATGATCACGCCTTCTGGCGACCCGCTCTCCATGACCGTCATGGCGGTTCCGTTGATCGGGCTGTTCTTTTTCAGCGTGTTCGCGGCGAGGTATACGCTCAAACGGTCGAAATCGAAGCAGGACGCGGAACTTGACGATCTAGACTGAGGGATCGGCGGGAGTCTGCGGGTGGCTCCACTCTTTAGAGTGGCGTTGTCAGGCCTCCACCCCTCGATGCGGGGCGGAGACATCGCAAATCGGCAGGTGACGGAGGGAAGATTTGAGAATGGATGTTCTGGGTGCGTTTGAAATCCTTGCGAAGGAGCCGCACTTTAGAGAGCGGGTCACCGGGGTGTTCCATCTGCCGGCAAGGGCCGCCAAATACCAAGAACTTGCGGCGCAACTCCATCCCTTTCTGACCGAAGCCCTGGGCAACATTGGTGTGGACCGCTTTTACACGCACCAGGCAGAGGCGATTACTCGAGCATTAATTGGTGAAGATTTGGTCGTTGTGACGGGAACTGGAAGTGGCAAGTCGCTCTGTTACAACGCGCCTGTGGTTCACAACTGCCTGACCGAGCCCGTTGCGACCGCGCTTTATCTGTTTCCAACGAAGGCGCTCGCGCAGGATCAGGCGACGAACCTTTCGTCGCTCTTGTCATCGACCAACGTGCGGGTGGGGGTGTTCGACGGCGACACTCCGAAGGGTCAGCGGTCAATCATTAGGAAGAGCGCGTCGATCATTGTCACCAACCCCGACATGCTGCACGTCGGCATCCTGCCACAGCACGAGTCTTGGTCGCGGTTCTTTCGGTCTCTTCGAACGATCGTCATAGACGAGGCGCACACCTATACCGGCATTTTTGGGTCACACGTCGCCAATGTGATTCGTCGTCTGCTGCGCGTGTGCTCTTGGTACCGCAGCAGACCGAACGTCGTCGCCTGTACCGCGACGATCGCAGAACCGGCGGCGCACCTCGCACTCTTGACTGGTCGAGAGTTGGCGGTCATCGACAACGACGGCGCGCCACGGAGCGACCGGTACTGCGCGTTCATCGACGCGCCTTCGCTCGAAGCGTCCGAGGGATTCAGTCCGAACATGGACACAGCTGCGCTGATGGCGAACCTTTGCGGGGGGGGGTTCAAGACGCTTGCGTTCTGCCGCTCGCGTCCCGCGACCGAACTCGTCGTGCGCTATGCGCAGAAGGACCTGGCGAAGAGCGGCACGGTGGGGGTCAAGGTCGATTCTTACCGAGGCGGGTATACGTCTAAGGAGCGGAGGCAGGTCGAGAAGGAACTTTTTCATGGCCGCCTGGACGGCCTCGCGGCGACCAACGCGATGGAACTCGGCGTGGACGTGGGAGGGCTGGACGTTGTGCTGATGAACGGCTATCCGGGACGGCTCTCGAGTTTTTGGCAGCAAGCGGGACGCGCGGCTCGCGGCTCGCGCACTGGACTTGCGGTGATGGTGGCACACGAGGACCCGCTTGAACAGTTCCTTGCGCGCGACCCGAGCCGGATCGTCCACGGCGCGCTCGAACGCACAAGCCTCAATCCGCAGAACAAGCAGGTGCTTTCGGCGCAACTCGCTTGTGCTGCGTATGAAAGACCTCTTTCGACCCAAGACTTATCACTTTTTGGAGAATCAGCCAACGACATTGCTCAGAGTTTGATAGACGAAGGCCAACTCGTCTGGAGCGGAGACAGGCTCTTCTTGCCCCGGCACGCGTCGCCTGCCGGGAACGTCAATGTTCGCGGAACGAGTGGCGAGCAGGTACAACTCGTGTGCGACGGGGAGCAGGTGGGGGCGATGGAAAAGTGGCGCGCGCTCCAATACGCGCACAAGGGCGCAGTATATATGCATCGCTCGCGTACTTACATCGTGCAAAACCTTGATCTCGTAGGAAACGTAGCGACGATCGTGGAAGCGACGCCAGGTTTTTACACTCAGCCGATCACGCAGTCGGTGGTGCAGCCGACAGTGACTTTGGAAGAACGAGATTTAGGAGCCGGAGAGGTTGCATTGTGCGGCGTTCGGGTGACGACCGCAGTGCAAGGGTTTCGGCGCATCGCTATCGAGGGGAGGCGGATGCTCGGAGAAGAGGCGCTCGACATGCCGCCCCAGAAGTTCGATACGGTGGGGGTAAGAGTGTCGTTCGGGTTCGAGGACGATCCTGTCAAGTTGATCTGCGGGACGCACGGACTGGAGCACGCGCTGACCGCGATCGCGCCCTATGTAGCGTCTTGCGACCGGCGCGACCTGGGCTCGGCGTGGTACTCGGTCGATCCGGCGGACATGGAGCCTTCGGTGTACGTTTTCGACGCAGTGC
>CAYYZP010000062.1:0-7552 GCA_964476165.1 uncultured Fimbriimonadaceae bacterium | reverse complement strand
CCTTTGCGCGGGTCGAACGCTCCGCGTATCGACGCGGCAAATCCGCGACACAAACATTCGCAGAGAGGAGGCTCCGGAAACTACGCCTACCTCACAAAGCCTTCGCGGTTGCCGCCGTCGACGGTGATGGTGCAGCCGGTGGTGCGGGAGGAGCGGGCTTCGCTGGCAAGCCAGGCGACGGCCTCGGCGATGTCTTCGGGTCGGACGTGCTTTTTGAGCAGCGTGCGGTCTTTGTAATAGTCCTCGATCTGGTCAGGCTCGATGCCCAGAGACTTCGCGGTCTGCGCGCGCCATGCGTCGTTCCAGATTCCGCTGCCGATGACGACCGCGTCGGGATTGACGGCGTTGCACCGGATGTTGTGTTTGGCCATGTCGGTTGCGGTGCAGCGCATGAGGTGGAGTTCGAACGCCTTCGCCGCGGAATAGAGCGCGGCGTTCGCTCCGACGGCGGTGCCGTTCTTGCTGCCGATGACGACGATCGATCCACCTGTGCCTTGTTCGATCATGAGGCGACAGGCTTCGGCCATCGTTTGGAAGTAGGCGTCGATCAGAAGGTTTCTCAGAAATTCGAAGTCCTTTTCGCTCGTGTCGGCAACGGTGCCTCGCCGTGCACTGCCCGCGTTGACGACGACGATGTCGAGGCCTCCGAACTTTTCAATGATTTGTGCGAAGGCATTGTGTAGGACTTGCTTGTTTGTTACATCGGATAGGACGGATAAGACATATTCGACGGATGATTGTGCGGAGACTTCTGCTTTTGCCTGTTGCAGTTTTTCCTCATTGATGTCGAGCATGACGACGCACGCGCCTTTTTGGGCGAGAAGTTTGCTTGTGGCGAGGCCGATGCCTTGCGCTGCTCCGGTGACCAGAGCGATTTGGCGGCTGAGTTCCTTTTCGGGCGGCTGTCGCTTGAGTTTTGCCTCTTCGAGGAGCCAATATTCGATATTGAACGCCTCTTGCTCGTCCAAGGCGACGTATTGCGAGACCGCTTCTGACCCCGCCATGACTCGGATGGCATTGCGATAGAACTCGCCAGTAGCACGGGCCTCGGTGGGGGTCTTGCCGAAACTCACCATGCCCGCGCCTTGGACGAGCACGACGCTCGGGTTGGGATTGCGCATGGTTGGGGAGTCTTTCTGTTGACACCGATTGTAGTATGCGGCGTAGTCTTTGCGGAACTTTTCAAGTTCGGTGGCGATATCACTGGTCGGTTCGATGACCATCGGTCTGATTTTAGTGCGAAGGAAGTGGTCGGGGCACGAGGTTCCGAGCAAGGCGAGGCGCGGCATTTTTTCTCGCACGAGAAAGTCGAGAACTTCGTCGCTCGTGTCGATGTTGGCAATCAATCGCTTGCCATCGAACGCGACCATTCCGCGAAGTTTCGGCAATACGCTTTGCATGCTGTCCGTCGATTTAACTTCTTGCACAAGTTTGCCAAACGGGTGGGGGTCACTTTTTGAGTCAATATACTCCTGTGCGATATTGATGAAGCGCAGGGTGTCGGCGTAGCACTGTTCCCAGGTATCGGCCCAGTTGATGAAGCCGTGCGAGCCCATGAGCGCGCCTTTGATCTGCGGATTCACGAGGATCAGGTCTCGGAGCATGAGCCCGAGTTCGAACCCCGGCCGTTTCCAGGGCAGATACCCCATTTCTCCCTTCCAAATTTCCTGTGTCAGGCGCTCGGCGTCTTTGCATGCGGCGATGGAGATGACGGCGTCGGCGTGCATGTGCGAGACGGCTTTGTACGGAACGTATGCGTGGAGGGGGGTATCGATGGAACAGGCTCGCGGGTTGAGACCGAACACGCAGTGATCGTAAAGTGGAACGATTTCGTCTTCGTGGAGTTTTCTTGCTTTGTAAATTTCTTCAAGTGCAAGAACGCGATCGAGATAGAGAGACGCAAAGCCGTCTTTCTTCGCGGTTCCCAAGTCACCTCCAGAACCTTTCACCCACATCACGTTCACCATTTCGCCCGTCAGCGGATCTGACGATGAAGTTTTTACCGAAGTGTTGCCCCCCCCGAAGTTTGTGATGCGAGGATCGGAGCCAAGGAGGTTGCTCGCGTAGACTAATAGGCCCGCGTCGTTCATCGGTTGGGCTTTCGCCTTGTCCCACAAATTTGGGAGGATCGCGGGATCGGTCTTAGTGGCGGACATTTGCGGTCTAGTTTACAGGCTTTCGAGGGCAGGTTCAGTCCTCGGATCGTCGTTTGCGCTTGGATTCGAGCAGGCGCGAAGCGGCGGAGCCATACTCTTGCGCCGGAAAATTGGCTTCATTCTGCCGTTCAACGATGATTCGTTGTGGCTGATCCGGGACTTCGCTCCGGTTGACTGACTCTTTTGCGGTGCGCAGTCGCGTGATGGTTGTGGCGACGGGCTCAGGTGCCGGCTGACGTCGTCCCCAAACCCCGTCTCTTTGGGCGTACCGCCATAATAGTATTCATAATTGCGCGACTGCGAAATATGTTCGACTCCCTTAAGACCGAGATCGTACCTCTCCCCCCTGGGAAAGAAGAATTGCTGCTCACCGATCACATACGCATGGTCCGCTCCCTCGTGCGCGAACACCACTGATGTCGTCGCGCGGGAGAGGCTCTTGCTGTAAAGCCCGCGCGAAATGAAAAAGAAAACGCCGGCAAACGCGACACCGATGAGAGGGGCAGTAACCCATGCCAGGTGCCCTCTTCCCTTTTTTCCGAGAAGAAAGAAGTTGATCGGGACGACCATGACGAGATAGAGGGCGAGAATAAAGAAGACGGTAATCGTGGGTGGGATCGAAACGCTAAAGGGCGAGGAATCTAGTTCGTCCGGTGCGCCACCGTGAGGGCTGTAGCCTGCTCCGTAGCCATAGTTGTATTCATCGCCGGAGCCGACTCCGACGACCGCGCGGTACTGCTCCCGTAGTGTCTTTTCGCCCCTGAACAAAGAAATGAAGAGTGGGCCGCGCGAGTCAGATGCCCGAAGGGTGCCCTGGAACGGGTCGAATGCCCAATAGATGACCTCACCGAGGCCAATTCCCTTATAAATCATCATGGCGACGCCGTTTTCAATCTGGGCAGTGCTGGCAGGCATGGGTGTTAGGCCAGTTAGGGCGATTTCTCCGGTGACGGGTGAATGCATGATCGAGGAAAGGAGTTTGCTGCCTTGCACGCTAATGACTTTCGGACCAGTGCCAGGGAGGAACCCAGCCCAGCGCGGGTCGCGCAAGACTGGCGAGATTGCCCCCCCGTAAAGAGGAGCCTGCCTCCAGAAAGGACGTAGCCTTTGATCGCATGGACTTCTTTGTCGGTCATGCGCTCCGCGCCTTCGCCAAGAATGAGCAAGTCGAGTCCGTCGTAACCGATCGTGCGATCCGGTGCCTTTCCAGGCATGCAGGCGTAATCCGAGATCATCAAATTTTGCTGCGAACTGTCGTATTCGGAGACCTGACCCTTGACAAACTTGTTCCTCAGAAACGTCGTGGACGAAGTGATATCGCTGATGAGCCCAACGTTGACCGAACTTGCCGTACTACCAGCCTGATTGAGCTTCAGGGTTGCTTCGTCCTGGTTGCAGTCCAAGGTGATCGTGATCTCGTCGTATTCACCAGAGGGAACATAGACAATAAAACTGCGAATCGTCTTTGATGGGAGTTCGACCGGAATTCGCGCTCCATACGATTGACCTTTGATCGTGACGAAACCGCGGTCGTTCTTGAGCGGATTCTCTATGTAGAGACGGACAGGCTGGAACGGGCCGAACGAGTTTTGTTCAGTCCAGACGTACTCGAACGAAAGTCCGATCTGGTCGCCCTCTTGGACGTTTTTCGCCTCTTCGACAGTGCCTTGTGAATAAGCAAACTGGCCTGCTCCAAGACAAAGGAACAATACAAGTGGTCGACCCCTCGACGATCCCATTAGAAACACCCTCTCGGTTGCATTGTAGCCGAACTTTGCGGCATGAGGAAGAGAATTTTCTTTTGCGCCCGATTCAGGCTGAGTAATTTGCAACCCTGGGGCTGGGCTGTACGTCGCTAATAGTGACAGGAGGCTGGGCTGGTGGTATGATTGCCGTCGTCTCAGTCGCGCGGTCGGGTACTCAATGGTGGGCCTAGAGCGTGCCTGTGGAGGTCAGAACAAACAATGAAGAAACTCATCTTATTGCTTCTCGCGCTCAACATCGTTGGCGCTTTCCTCGCTGGTTGCGGAAGCGACCCTGCCGCCGAACCGGCTGCTGGGGAAACGCCAGCCGCTGATCCGGGCCCCGAAGGCAAATAGGCCGGCCAACTCAATCGATTACCGAGGCCTGGGCAACGCCCAGGCCTCACGTCATTTAATGTCACCGTGTCCGATCTTCCCGATGATTTCAACGTCATGGATCTCTCCGCCGACTAGAGAGTGTTCGAGCCGGCCCGTTAGTTTGATTTTTGCGCCAGGAAGAACGACGGTATCGCTGATATGCACGCAATGCACGATCGCACCTTCCCCCACCGCGACGCCGTCCCCCACCTTGCCGCTGATCCGTGCCGTAGGATGAATCATGTTCTTTCCCTTCATGAGATAGGCGCTGGTCGCAAGGAACGAGTCGAGGGTCCCGGTATCGAACCACGTGCCCGCATAAATACCAGGCAACACCCTTTCATCATTGTCGACCAATGCTTGAATCGCGTCGGTGATCTCCAACTCGCCTCTTGCGCTCGGTTTAAGGCCAGCGATCGCTCCCCAGATTTTTGGCCTGAAGACGTAGAAGCCCGCCATCGCAAAGTTTGATTCAGGGTGCTCGGGCTTCTCGACCAATTTGGTAATCCTTCCCCGCTCGATGTTTGCCACACCGAACGCCCTTGGATCATCGACCTCTTTGACCAGGTTGACGTTGCAAGCACCCGACTCGCGGAAAATTTGAACTATGGGAGCAAGGCTGTCGCCATAGACCGCATCGCCGAGGTAGAGCGCGAAATCGTCCTCTCCTACGAACGAGCGGGTCGATGCGAGCGCGTGTGCGAGTCCGAGAGGTTGGTGTTGTCTTGCATAGGCTAGGCGGACGGCGAAGCGAGACCCGTCACCGAGTGCTGTCTTGACTTCCTGCTCGTTTTCACCGACGACGACGCAGATGTCCTGTATCCCGCATTCTTTGAGTTGATCGAAGGCGTATTCGATGGTCATCCTGTTCGCGAGCGGAAGGAGGGGCTTGGCGATGACTTTTGTGACCGGATAGAGGCGCGACCCCTTTCCTGCTGCAAGAACGACTGCCTTCATTCGAGGACCTAAGGTTACTCTGGGCTCCAGTACAATTGTCCGCAGAATGGATCGCCCAGGCCTTTCGATATTGGTCGCCCTTGCACTTTTGGCGACCGGATGTTCCAAAGGCGAACCGACCGTCCCCTACGAGAAGATCGACCTTACGGTCAAGACAAAGGCGACGAACGGCCCGAACGCCTTCGACCGGTACACGAGCCTCGCAACCCGTGCGCAACGGACCTCGACGCTCAGTCTCGATGCGCGGTCGACACAAGGTAACAGAAAAAGAGACCTGCGAGAGATGCGACCGATTCTTGACGATCTTTCGAGCGGGACGCTGCGTCAGTGTTCTTTCAAATATGTCGCGATGGCCCCGTTCGAGAGAGCGCCGTATCGGGAAGGATGGCTCAAGATCGGCCGCTCGATGGTGTGGCAGATCGAAGAGTTGGTCGGGCAAGGAAAAGTCTTGGAGGCGTCAAGGTGGGTCGTCGTCGCAACGGTCTTCGGGCTCGATCTAAGCGGCGGGACGATGTCGGACGCTTCGCTCGGATATCAGATTGCGAATGACGCGCGCGGTGCGCTCGCGGGAGAGATGTACAGACTCTCGGTGGGGGAACTCACCGAACTTGGAAACGGCATTCAGCGCGCACTGGACAGAATGCCCGACGATGAGATGACGATTTCGCACGAGGGTGTCCAAATACTCGCGGCGATTAAACTGATCCAGGACGCGCACAAAGATGGGACGCTCGTCGATCTGGCACATCAGTTCTATGGGAACTCGAGGAGTGCGATTAAAACAATTGCGAATTTTGACATGGATCAGCGTCAAGAGTTCTTCCGCTCGTTGATTGTTGAGCAGAAACACGTGGTCGGGCAGTTGGTTGAAATGTGTAAGAGCGCAGGGTCGCACCGAGGAGCGCTGGAAGCCGGGCTGAGCGGCGAGGAGAAGGTCATCGCTGAGAACTTTTTCTATAATGGAAACGCATGGATGGCGAAGCGAGACTCTACGGTTGCCCGAACCCGCATGTTTGCGCTGACGGCCAGAATTCTGGCGCAAGCCAAGGCAAGCGGCAAGGCGCCCGATACCCTTGATGGATTTCAGAAACCGCTCGCTGTCGATCCATATACGGCCCTGACGTTGGGCTACATCGCGCTGGGAAAAGACTTTGTCCTCTATAGTTACGGCGAGGACGGTAAGGACGACCGTGGCGACACTGATTCAAAAAGGACGTGGCCCGACCTGCGGCTTGAAGAAGCGCCCCTATGACGAGAGCGCCGAGGGCAGAACGCGATTGCGGGGGCGCCAAACGAACGCCTTGACGTTTTGGGCTTCGACGGGCTCCGTTCCGACTGAGTTTTTGCCGCCAGGAAGGTAGGTAGCGGTGGTTTCGCTCACCGCGAGGCATCCGACAGGAGAGACCTTTTGCAGGTGGGCTGCGATGTCGATGACGTGGGCGAAGTTGACGCTCGTAATGTCTTGCCCAGGCGCGAGCACGCTACCAGTGTGGAGGCCCCCACGCAGTACGAGTTCCTCTTTCGTCCTGTTACGACACGCATTGAATTCGAACATTCCTGCAAGGACCGCGCGAGCCGCGCCGAACGCGCCCTTCGGTTCGTCAAAAGCGACTGTGACGCCGTCGCCTGCCGTCGAATGGATTCGGCCCGAATACTTGGCGGCGATCATGGCTATGAACTTGTGATATTCGTTGAAAGTGAACTCGACTGAGAGCGGATCGTTGTCGCGCTTGATCTGTGTGGAGCCGACGATATCGAGGCTGAGGAACGTCACGAACTTTTCGTCCGACCTCAGTTTGTCCTGGATATCGAGCAACTGTTCGAGCAACGCATGGCGTTCCTTTGCGGGATCCTTGAGTCCGAGGAGTTTTCTGACCGACCCCCCCCCGAAATGTGCGATGATTCCCCCCACCAGACCAATCGGCAAGAATAGGAGTATAAAGCCAGCGGCGGGCCCGTTGGTCGGAATCCTGGGCAACAGTCCGAGAATGAACGAGAACAGTGTCACCATGAAGAAACCGACTGAAGCGGCGATTCCTCCTGCGATCACGGCGGCTTTCGGGCTCCTCGCCACCGTGCAGTTCCATACCATTCCGCAAATAACGAGAATCGCGATGGTTCCGACCAGGCCCGACGGATCGCCGAACGTTCTCACCATCGTGAACAGCAGGCCGACGACAGTGCCGAGAATTCCTGCCATGACATAGCGCCTGAATTCCTGGTCGAACGCCAAAAAGGAGGACTTGACGCGGTCAAGTAGGGTGGTTGATTTTTCTTGCGGAAGGGACTGAACGGCAAGTCGAACGTACTCGATTGGGG
>CAYYZP010000061.1:0-3513 GCA_964476165.1 uncultured Fimbriimonadaceae bacterium | reverse complement strand
ACTGCGTGCCGCACCATAACTTCTTCTACGACTTCGGCGATGCCGAGGAACGAACAGGACCCATTGAGGAAGGCGTTGGCGGCCACCTCGTTCGCGGCGTTCATGGCGCAGGGCATGGTTCCGCCCTGTTTGAGCGCGTTTTTGGCCAAAGCCAGGCACCGGAAAGTCGATTCGTCGGGCTTTTCAAACCGCAGACTTGGCGATTCAGAAGGGTCCCAAGTTTTAAGACTGTTCTCGCGCCTTTCAGGATAAAGCATGGCGTATTGGATTGCCATCCTCATGTCGGGCCAGCCAAACTGCCCGAGAACGCTGCCGTCTTTGAACCGCACGAACGAGTGCGCGATGCTCTCGGGATGGATCACCACGTCGACTTGATCGGGACGGACGCCGAAAAGCCACCGTGCCTCGATCATCTCGAGACCTTTGTTCATCAGTGTCGCGCTATCGACGGTGATCTTCCCTCCCATGCGCCACGTCGGATGGTTGAGCGCCTGCTCAGTAGTTACTAATGCGAGGTCCGATTTTTTTCTCCCACGGAACGGCCCTCCCGATCCCGTGATGATAAGTTTTGAAATCTGGATGTTCGTGTAGCCCTGCATGCACTGGAAGAGCGCGCTGTGCTCGCTGTCGATCGGCGTCATGGTGACCTTGTGCTTTTCGATCAGCGGCATGACGACTTCGCCCGCTGCGACGAGGACTTCTTTGCTCGCGAGCGCGATGTTCTTCCCGGCTTGGATCGCCGCGATCGTGGGCATGAGCCCCACCACGCCTGCAACAGCCACCACTACTAGATCAATGTCGTCGTGCGCGGCGAGAGCGGTGACGGCATCGATCCCTCCGGGGATTCCCGCGTTCTTCGCCGCTTTTTCGTCGCTGAGCGCCAGGTGCTTGACCCCGAACTCAGTAGCCTGTATTTGGAGAAGTCCCGCATTGCGGTGCGCCGCGAGTCCGACCACAGAGAGCCTGTCTGGATGCTGTCTGACGATGTCGAGCGTCTGGACTCCGATCGACCCCGTCGATCCTAGGATGGCTATCCGCTTCACTCGCCGCATTTTACCGGGTGGCGAGGTGTGTCCCGCAGGCTCAAAGCGCGCCTGCCATAATCCACTAATGACTTCGGAGGCCGCCATCGAAACGCGGTTTGTGCTCGATGACGCTACCGTTCGGTCACTCGCGTCGTCCTTCGGTACCCCCCTCTACGTCATCGACGAGGCGCATCTTCGGGCACGCGCGCGACTGTACAACGGGGCGTTTCAAAGCGTGTATGAGGAGACAGAAGTCGCGTATGCGAGCAAGGCCAACAGCATTCTCGCAGTGCTTGCTATCCTTGCGGACGAAGGGTGTTTGATCGACGTTGCGAGCGAGGGCGAGTTGCGGGCGGCCTTGCTCGCGGGAGTTCCTGCGGACAGAATCCACTTTCACGGGAACGCGAAGACAAAGGCGGAGATCGAGTTTACGGTTTCAGTCGGCGTCGCTGAGATCATTGTTGATAATTTTGAAGAGATTGAAGTCTTGCGCTCTTTTTCAAAATCGTGTCCTGACGTTTCACTTCGCCTGGCACCTGGGGTCGATCCCAAGACGAACTTAAAAATCAGCACGGGGCAAGCAGACACGAAGTTTGGGTTCAACATCGCGGCCGGCTCCGCCGAAAGGGCGCTTTTGGCGGCTCTGGGGGCAGGGCTGAAGGTGGTCGGTTTCCATTGCCACGTCGGTTCCCAATTGCTCGACCCGTCGGCGCAGATCGCCGGGGCGAGCGCCATTGCAAAGTTTGCTTGTGAAATGAACCGCAAACACGGGTTCTCCGCCCGCGTCTTGAATTTCGGTGGGGGCATGGGTATCCGATATGAGGAAGACAAGGAGCCTGTGGACGTCGAGGCGTATTGCGCGGCGATTGTGAATGCGGCACTTGACGGACTTGGAGACTCTGGTCTAAGACCGACTTTTGTTCAAGAGCCGGGACGGTGGCTGGTGGGGGAATCGGGCGTCACGATCTATCGAGTCAACAACGTCAAGGACGTTCCCGACACGCGACGATACGTCGTTGTCGATGGCGGGCTGAGCGACAATCCGCGTCCCGCGCTCTATGGGAGCCCTTACCCCGTGCGATGGATCGCATCAGACGGTCGTTCGCCATCAGGTTCAGTCAATGTGCGCGTTTCAGGAAAACACTGCGAGACTGACACGCTTTTCGACGACAAAAAACTTCCAGAAAACGTGGCAGCCGGCGACTTTCTTCAAGTCCTCTGCACGGGGGCGTACAACAGTTCGATGGCGAGCAACTACAACCGTTACCCCCGTCCAGCGACCGTTCTTTTGCGAAAAGACGGATCGCAAGCCCTTGTCCAAGAACGTGAGCCGTTTGATGAGATGTTTGCTCGCGAGCGGCTCCCGGAGGACTTGGCTTAGTGCAAACGATGCCCTTTGATTGGATCATCGCCTATGGAATGGTGATCTTCCTTGCGATCGGCATCCACGAGTATGCGCACTGCAAGGTGGCGGACCTTGCTGGCGATCCGACTCCGGCGTTCCATGGCCGGGTCACTCTCAACCTCACAAAGCACTTTGAACCGGTCGGGACGATGATGATCGTTCTCACGACTTTGACTGGGTTTGGAATCGGGTGGGGGAGGCCCGCGCCGATCAATCCGAGCAAGATGCGGAACCCCAGATGGGACACTATGGCGGCGGTCTTGGCAGGGCCGATCAGCAACATTCTCCAGGCGGCGGTCTGGGCCATTTTATTGCGCGTGCTTACCATGGTTAGTCCCGACATCCTCTTTGATCCAACGGGCCATCCGCGTTTCTTTGGTCTGTTCCTTGTGCTCGGCGTGTTGGTGAACATCTTTCTTGCACTGTTCAACCTCTTGCCGATCGGGCCGCTCGACGGCCATTGGGTGATCGGTCAGTTGCTCCCGGAAAAGCCGCGCCTCTATTGGTATCGTTTCAACCGTGGAATCGGGACTTACTTGATGATCGCGCTCATTATCGGTCCCCAGATTCTTGGACTTCCCTCGATCCTAGGTGATTTCATCTCCCCAATCGCGATGCAGATTTTCATGTTCTTTGTCGGGTCGGAGTTTGCCGTATGAAACCTGAGCGCAAACGGATTCTGAGTGGAATGAGGGCGACAAACCCGCGTCTGCACCTCGGCAACTACGAGGGCGCGCTGCGCAACTGGATTGCGATGCAGGACGAATATGAGATGTTCTGCATGGTTGCCGACTACCACGCGCTGACGACTATGGCGGACGCCCCACCGAACCTGGCGACCAATTCGCACGAGGTCGCCAAGGACTATATCGCTGGCGGTCTCGACCCCGAAAAGTGCGCGATCTTCGTCCAGTCGCACGTTCATCAGCACGCCGAACTCCACCTCGTCCTTAGCATGGTCACCGGGCTTGGAAAACTCGAGCGCGTACCGACTTTCAAAGACAAGAAGGACGACCTCGGCGCTGATGCCTCGGTGTCCTACGGTCTGCTCGGATATCCGGTGCTCCAGAGTTCTGACATCCT
>CAYYZP010000060.1:0-4160 GCA_964476165.1 uncultured Fimbriimonadaceae bacterium | reverse complement strand
CACTCTGGTGGAGCGGGGGCAGGGGAGTGAGGTGCCCGCACGATGCCGACAAAAGGGAACTAACGCTGGTGAGTTGAGGATAGAATAGCACCATGACAATCCTCAAAAAGCACGCACACGAAGCCATCAAAGGAGCCGCCGACCGATACCTCTCCGACCTCAGGTCCCTCACTGACGAACAGTTTTCGCAATCGCCCGGAGGAACGGCCCGCCCGCCTGCGGACTTCACTTACGAAGTCATGTTCATCAACGAACGCATCGCTAAGCGGTTGCGCGGCGAAGACCCCGGTCCGTTCAAGTTCGAAGGATGGATGAAAGCCCCGTCAGACTTCGGCACGCGTGAAGAGGTCGTTGCGAAATTCGAGAAGTCAACGAACCAGATCATCGAGGCGCTGGAAACGACGCCCGTCGAAGAAATGGAACGAAAGATCACGACCCCGGGCGGCGAGACTAGCCCGTTCGACCTCGTCACCTTTGGCGCGCTCCACATCAACTACCACGACGCGCAACTCAACTACATCCAATCGCTCAACGGCGACACCGAAATGCACTGGCAAGATTAGGCAAGCGACTTCGTCATCTTCGATACGCGGAACAGTGCGCCGGCGAAGGGCTTCTCGTACTCTTCGACAACCCCCCACCCAAGTGTCTCGAAGCGTGATATAGCGAACAGCGACGCCTCCGTCCAAGCCTCCTCGCACTTATGGTCGCTCAACCCTTCTTCAGCGGCGGCGAGCAGCGCCCGCCCGACGCCCTGTCCCTGAAAATCAGGGTCCACGTACCACATTCCCAAGTGGCAGTTCGCGGCGCGATACGATGCAAACCCATACAGGATCTCACCATCGCAACAAACAAGCATATCTTCGCCCTCTCCGTGGAGGATGCTGAATTTTTCTGCGTGGATCGACCAGGCCCAGCGCTCGACGGCCTCCGGGTCATAAAAATCCTTGAGGCAGTGCAACACCGCACGTCGCTGGACCTCTGCAATCAGTTGATAGTCGTCCGACTCTGCCGGACGGACGGCATGGTTCACTTGTCCTCTTTCTTCATTTCGATTCGAACGAGCCCTCCCCCACCGCCAGAAAACGTAACAGACAAATCGGTCGTCGATCCGGGATCAGTAAAGAACATCTCCCTTTTTTCCTCGCTCAGTTCGAGATACACCTGCCTCTGGATTTGCGTGAGTGTGTGGCTCATGGCGTCTTCATTGAAGAACCCGGCCTGGGTACCGCCCTCCGCCTCCTTTTGCATCCGCTCGCGGAGCGCCTGGATCGTATCGCCGTCATAGGTCTCGTAAGTCAGCCACACTCCCTTGCCCGAAGGCTTCCACGTGCCGGCAAATTTGTGCTCAGATCCGATCTTCGAATAAACAAAAGTGCCGTCTGACTTGAACTGCCAATAATCGATGTACTCGGTATCGCCGGAAGAGTCGAACGACTGGCACCACATCCCGTCGAGAAAACCTTCGAGCGTGTCGTATTTGCCGCCGCTGCCGAACGCAGGCGCCGCCGTACCCATCGGTACCGGTTTCGGCGGCGATTCCGGCCCGCAACCGACCAAGAATCCAAACACGACGAGACACACGACCGCAATAAAGCGACTGCCCTTCATACCTCCTATTTTGACCGTCTTGCCAGTCTTTGGGTTCCGTTTCTCGACCCTCGAACCCGATCCCCTCTCCCGCGAAGGCGGGGGATGGTTAGGGAGGGGGCTTGCCACTTCTGCCTCTCGACCCCAATCCCACCCGTGTAGACTAACGTCGGAATGGCGGTCAAGGCACCAGAAATCACTATCGACAGCGTAGCGGACAAGGTTTTCGCCGACCAGCGCATTGCCGCTGACGAGGCGACCTTTCTCTTTAATCACCCCGACCTGACCGATCTGGCCACGCTCGCCAATCACCGGCGGATCATGCGAAGCGACCCAAAGGTGGTGACCTACGTCGTCGGGCGCATCCTCAACTACACGAATGTTTGCTGGGTGCGGTGCAAGTTCTGCGCGTTCTATCGCGTGCCCAACCACGCCGAGGGCTACACGCTCAGCGAAGAAGAGATCATGGACAAGGTGGGGGACACCGTCTCGCAGGGCGGCACCGAAATCTTGTTCCAAGGCGGACTCAATCCTAAGTTGAAGATCGACTGGTACCTTGATATCTTTTCCAAGATCAAGTCTTTGTATCCGTCGGTTAACTTGCATGCTCTCTCTCCAGCGGAACTGATTTATATCGCGCACATCTCTAAATTGACTTTGCGCGATACTCTGATCAAATTGAAAGAGGTCGGGCACGAGAGCATTCCCGGCGCGGGGGGGGAAATCCTGGTGGATCGCGTAAGAAAAATCATCGCCCCGTACAAGGACACCACCGATGAATGGCTCGACTGCATGCGCACAGCCTCCTCGCTCGGAATGAAATCCAGCGCGAGCATGATGTTCGGCCACGTCGAGACGATGGAAGACCGCGTCGAGCACCTCGGTCGCATCCGCGACCTGCAGGACGAGTGCGCGCCGTTCCGCGCGTTCGTCACCTGGTCGTTCCAGCCAGAAGAAACCGATCTAAAGATCCCGCGAAAGGCGTCTGCGTTCGACTATCTGCGCACCGTCGCCGTCTCGCGGATATTTTTGGACAACTTCGACCACCTGCAACTCTCCATCCTCACCCAAGGCCCCAAAATCGCGCAGATCGGGCTGGGCTACGGGGCGGACGACTTCGGCTCGACCATGATCGAGGAGAACGTCGTCTCCGCCGCCGGAAACAAGTTCATCCTCAACTCCGAGGAGTTCGAGCGGCTGATTTCGGATGCTGGATATGTTGCACGCCGTCGTAACACTAGATATGAACTATTGCCGCAAACCAGCCTGTCCTGAGCCTGTCGAAGGACGGGCTACACGCCGCGACGGCGGAACACACGGTACGAGCTCATCTGACGTGTGACTGCAGTTTTGAGTCGCCACCCCGTCACTGACCTCGCTTGGCACGTTCTAATGTCTCAATGTACTGGGCTGCAAGAGCGAGACCGACCGAAAGTTCATCGACAGCCTCGCAAACAAGGAGGGAGCTTCCGAGCGCTATGAAACCCGCCCACCTCGCTCCAGCGTGACCCGGTTCTCGTGCATCACCCAGTAGTTTCTTGGTCTCTTCCGGGTTCTCACTTGCAGTGTACAAGAATGTGCCAGGCAGGGAACTTGCATGCAATTGCTTCTGAAAGAACGCAACGACATCCGGTAGCGCCGCGACAAGGCCACCGATTCCATATTCATCAATGAAACCAGGGCGAACCGCCATTGCGGCGTCAAATGCGCCGGATGGACTTTGTCCATGCCAATCCTGCTTTGGATTTGTCGCCAGGAAGGCATAGCCTTGTACCTCTGCCTCAAGCTCCGCCTGGACTCGCGCAACATGCTCGGGGCCATCTGAACCAAGATGCATGGTCTGTGTCTTGATTAGTCCTAACTTCTCGAGCCGTGAGTGATTATTGAAGAGCTTCCCCAGTTCTTCCTTCGTGAGCGTTCCAGTCGCGTTTGAATCCAGCAATTGGCCGTTACGTCGCCTGAGTTTGTTTCGTTCTATGACGCCGTGTCCTATCAGAAGCTGGCTGACGTGTAGTTCTAGCGGCACACGACACAAAGCCTGACTCTCAGTATCGAGACCTACCCGTGCTCCGGCAACGATGAACTCGACCCACCGCTGAATGCGAATGGAGAGTTCAATTATGATCCGTGAACCGACGTCTGGCTGCGCGTATTGGACCTTCTCGTGGACTCTCTTGCGAATCTCGTGATACATCTCTTGAGCGGCCCAAGCCAGCTCTTCGTCGCAATCCAAGTGCAGCAGGTCTGCTTTCATGATTTCTAACTGCATTTAAGCTCAGTTCGGGGCGGCGGGAGGCCGGTTTCTTGGGCCGCGCCGGTGTGGCTCGGCCACGGGTGGCCGGGGCAACCTACGGGATTGCCCCGGTTCTGAAAGAACTTTGGTTGCACCCCAGGTGCTGAGGCCGGGTGGGCGGTCTGGTGGCCGGGGCTGGTCTGCCCCCCGAAAAGGAAGACGTTTGAAAAGTAGTCCTCT
The DNA here is from genome assembly GCA_964476165.1 of uncultured Fimbriimonadaceae bacterium. Classification (GTDB taxonomy): domain Bacteria; phylum Armatimonadota; class Fimbriimonadia; order Fimbriimonadales; family Fimbriimonadaceae; genus JADFMN01. The sequence continues at coordinate 97 of CAYYZP010000060.1, read as the reverse complement.
GGTTCAAACTAGAGGAATCAATGAAGAAGTCAAAATACAGTGAGGAGCAGATCGTAAGGATCTTGCAAGAGGCCGCCTCTGGCCAGAAGACGCAGGC
>CAYYZP010000059.1:0-2479 GCA_964476165.1 uncultured Fimbriimonadaceae bacterium | reverse complement strand
CGCGGACATCGGCTCGGTGCCTTTGGGGATCGGGATGTTCGGTTTGATCGGCCTCGGAATGGGGCTTCCCTTCATGGTGCTGGCCACGCTTTCGTCGGGAGCGAAAAAACTGCCGCGCTCCGGCGGGTGGCTCAAGACTGTCAAGGCCGTTTTAGGGCTGGTGGTGCTGGCGATCGCGGCGCAATACATGTTTCAGGGGCTTGGCTACAGGGCCGATGAGGCGCGTACGCCGATGGCCTGGGCGATCCTGTATGCGGGGTTCGCGCTCTACTTGCTCGCGGAAAAGTCCGATCTTTCTCGGCCTGTGATGGTCATCAAAGGGCTGGCCATCGGTGTACTGTGCTACCTGATGGGCACGGCTGTCTCGAAGGCCGACCAGATTAGGTTTCGCGAGCAGTTCGCTGCACAGGCGGATCCTGATGTGGTCGGTTCCCAGGTTTCTGTGGCTGGGATCAAGTGGATCCCCTATAACGTGCAGACGTTTGCTTTGGCGGTCGCTTCGGGCAAGCCGATCATGATCGACGGAAAGGCGGACTGGTGCCTTCAATGCCGCGAGATCGAGGAAAACGTCTTCAACACACCCGAAGGGCTCGCAGCGCTCTCCGGAGTCTATTTGATGTCGATCGATTGGTCGACCGGAGTGGACCAAAAGTACATCGATGGGACGCAAAGGAGGTTTAATATCGTCGGCCTTCCCCACATCGTGTTTATGAAGCCAGGTGGGGGTGGTGAGTTCGCGGTGAAGGACATTAAGTCAGTCGAGGAACTCAAGACGCATTTACGGGAGGCCGGGGCGAAGATTTGAAGACATTTCGAGTGGGTGGGGGTACTGTCGGCGACGGCTCGCTGACTGTGATCGCCGGGCCGTGCCTGGCCGAATCGCGTGAACTCTGTTTTCTGGTCGCTGAAAAGATGGCTTTGCTTTGCCGCAAGTTTGGGTTTCAGTACGTTTTTAAGGCTTCGTTTGACAAAGCCAATCGTTCCTCTGCCGAGACCGTGCGTGGGTTTGGGATCGATGAGGGGCTTAAAATTTTGGAGGAGGTCTCGAAGGAGTATTCGCTGCCTACGACGACCGACGTCCACCTGCCCGATCAAGCCGCCGTGGTCGCAAAGACCGTGGACCTGCTTCAGATTCCGGCGTTTTTGTGCCGGCAGTCCGATCTTTTGGAGGCTTCGGCCGTCACCGGCCGACCAGTCAACGTCAAGAAGGGCCAGTTCCTCTCGCCGCACGATTCGAAGAACATCGTCGAGAAACTCGCACAGTACGGTGCAAGAGGAACCATGTTGACCGAGCGCGGGACGACCTTCGGATACAACACATTAATTGTGGACATGCCGGGGCTTGAGATTATGCGGAGTTTTGGCGTGCCCGTTTGCTTCGACGCGACCCACAGCGCCCAGCGACCGGGGGGCGCAGGCACGAGTTCGGGGGGGGTGCGGGACACGATCCCGGCGATGGTGCGTGCGGCGATCGCGGTGGGGGTTGACGCCCTTTTCCTTGAGGTGCATCCCGATCCCTCGCGCGCGCTCAGCGACGCCGCCACGCAGTGGCCCATTGATCGCACTGAGGAACTGTTGGTTCAAGTTGCGCGGATTCGAGAGGCATTGCGCCAGTCAAACGCCCAGTAGGCTTCCCCGCCCCTTGTGAAGCACGGTCGGGACGCCCATGCCACATGAATACCGCTGATATCCGCGGTGCCCCTACGCCAGGCTGCCCATGGGGTCCCAAGGATCGAGGACGACAGGATCTTGGTCGAGAACTGAGACGACTTCCGGAGACAGATATTTCTTATCGACGACCACTTCCAGGTTGTACTCGTCGAACCATTTGTCGGTCATCTGGAAGAAGCCTTTGTCCCCCACCTCGTCCGACCAAGAGTTTTCTACTCGCCACTTGAGCGGACGGCCCGTGTCGTCGAGATCGACGCCCGTGAACACCATCGCGTGGGTCATCATTGACTGCCGGTACATGAGGCGGTTCGCCTTGTCCAGATTAATGTCTTCGCCGTAAAGCAGTCCAAAAGAAAACATGTCCAAATCCATCGTCCCAAGGTCGCGGTTGAGATATTTGCCCACGTCACAGCCGAACCAGACTGGCGAGCCGTCCCTGATTTGGGCGACGCTTGCCGCTTTCATGGTCGCCAAGTCGACGTTCACATAAGCGATTGGTGCCCCCCCCACGACGTTGCCCAAAAACTTGATCGTATAGAGCCGATTGTAGGAGTGCCCTGGTCGAGGATCGTTGATAAGGCACACCATGTCCTTCAACGAGGCGCCGACGAACTTATCGAAAAACTCGATCGTAGTCAGGCGGCCGCACCGAGAAAACTTGCGGTCCTTGTCGCGCCATTGCCATTCGAACGACTCGGGCGGCACCCCTAAATGCACACAGAGCATTCGATAAATCTGCTGCATCTGCTTAGTTTTGAGCGCGTCCAACTTGTCACGGCTCGCCCCCCCCTCGCTCGCCTTTCTAAGG
>CAYYZP010000058.1:0-3139 GCA_964476165.1 uncultured Fimbriimonadaceae bacterium | reverse complement strand
TGGCGCCCATGTTGCTCAGCGTCGTCGCTTCGACCATTGATCCAGGTGCGAGCCGCTGCTGGATTTCAAGCGATGACTCGAACCACTTCTGCGCCGCATCAAGGTCGTTGCGCTCGTGCGCGATGACACCAAGATTGGTGTAGCTGCTCGCGACATTGAGAGATCCAGGCGCGTTGGCCTGATAGATCGTCAGCGCCTCTTCAAAGTGCGATTGTGCGAGCCCATAGTCTCCTCGGCCCCACGCAACGGCGCCCATGTCGTCAAGGCTTTGCGCCGTAGTGGAGGAATCTTTGGCCAACCGCCGCTGGATTTTAAGCGCGGATTCGAATAGCGACTGTGCAAGTGGAAGGTCGCCGCGCAAACGCGCGACGCTCCCCAGAAAATTCAATGTCTGCGCAACGGCGAGCGAATCAGGCGCGATCCTTTTTTGAATGGAGAGCGCCTGCTCAAACCGGTTCTGCGCATTGACGAGGTCTCCCCGATTGAGAGCGACGACACCGATCGCGACGTGACTGCTCGCTACGTCGAGCGAATCCGGTGCAAGGCGCGACCGGATCGCCATCGCTTCGCGGAAACGCTCGTCGGCAAGACCAAGATCGCCGCGGTCCTTTGCAATGTTCCCAATGTTGCTGAGACTCGACGCCACGGCCAGCGACCCTGGCGCAAACCTGTTCTGTATTTGCAGAGCCGATTCGAACCTGGCCTGCGCCGCGTCGAGGTCTCCGCGCTCCTTTGAAATCGCGCCAAGATTGTTTAGGGTCGATGCGTGCTCGAGAGAACCGGGAGATAGTCGTTCTTGAATCGAGAGGGCTGCTTCGAGCCGCGACTGTGCCAATGGCAAGTTGCCTCGGCTCCACGTGACGGCCCCGAGGTTGCTCAAGGTCCTTGCTTCGTCAACAGAGCCGGGTGACAATTTTTGCTGGATCGCGAGAGCGTTCGCGTACAAAGTCTCCGCAAGTCCAAGGTCGCCCCGCTCTCGCGCGACTCCCGCTAGATTGTTGAGCACTTGCGACTCGCCGACGCTTCCCGGCGCCTTGCTCTGAAAGATTTCTAAGGCGACCGTGTAGTGCTTCGCCGCGCTCTCGAGGTCGCCACGTCCGAGCGCGATGTTGCCGAGAGTGGTTCGGCTAATGGCGACCATGATCGAATCTGGAGCCAGCGACTCTCTGATCTCTAACGATTTTTTGTAATATCCCTCTGCTTCGGCAAGTTGCCCGCGCATATAGGCGACGTTTCCGAGATCGGAGAGCGTGGTGGAGCAGTCCAACGTCTGTGGGGCCAATTTTTCACGGATCGAAAGCGCGCCTTTGAGGTTTCGCTCAGCATTGTCGAGGTCGCGCCTTTGATATTGCGCGCGCCCCAGCCCGTTGAAGGCAAAGGCTGCATTAAGGCTCGTACCCCCATCTGCGGACTCGAAATATCTGACGCTCTGTTCATAATTCCGAGCGGCGGCATCGTACTGTGCGAGCCCATATTGCACATCGCCGAGCGAACGAAGCGCAGAGGCGTGCTGCAAAGATCCGGCGCTCGTCTTGGCAACGTCGCCGACGATCGCCTCGGCAATCGGCAGTGCGTCTGCAAACTTTTGTTGTGAGATGAGGCGGTCTCGTTCGACCATGCGCACGGCCAAGTCTTGCCCACTGACAATCGCGGGCAGTGACACAAAAACGGCGACCGATAAAACCGCCCCAAGTCGCTGAGTGATCTTAGTCATCGCAGTTCTTTATGCGAGCGATAGGACTACTACTGTCCCCCACCGCTCAAAAGTCGAATCGCTTCCTTCAACTCGGGGTCGCGGTTGCCGAGGTCCCATGCGCGGGAATAAGAGACCATCGCCTCGGGCCTGAACCCCGCGAGCAGGAACAGATCCCCGAGCCTGAAATAGGCCTCCGGGCTTTCGGCTTTGTCCTTAAACCCGATGGAGACGCTCTTTTTCAGTTCGATGGCCATTGCGAACGTCGCATAAAGTTCACCGAGAGTGTCACCAAGCGTAAAGGTGTCTTCTTTAAACGCGGTGTTAATAGATGCTTCTGCTCCTTCAAGTTCCGAACGCTCATCTTTGGAAAGCAGTTTGATCTCGGTCTGCCTGCGCTCTCGTCGTGAAAGTCCGTCAGCGCCCTTCACTCCCGAAAGCAACACCTGTACTTGATACCATTCGCCCGGCGTCGTCACACTTGAAGGAATCTCCAGACTGGTGACGGTCGCATCGTTGACGTCGTGGCTCCAGACCAAGAGTCCATCGACCGTATACATCTCGACCTTCGCAGATGCCACCCATGCATCGCTGCTCCATGAAAGGACGACCGGCCCGCTACGCAAGGCGCCGATCGGTTCGATTCCACGCGCGCTCCCGCGCAGAACTCCCGAAAGCCCGATGTTCCTCTTCCCTTTAGGATCCCTCTTGACTTCAGCGAGTTTTGTAATGAGGACTGGTTTGGGACCGGCGAGCGATGTCAGTTTGGACTGGCCAACGGAGACTTTCGCCCCCGAGTCCAGTCGCCAGACCTCCCTCGTCGCGATGACGGTCAACATGGCCTTCCCGGGCGATGACACTGTCAACTTGTCGTCGACAGAGAGCCGCTCCCGAGTCCGAGCACGCCTCGATTCCGTGCCTCGAACGAGTTCAACAGACCCGGTTTCAGTGGTCAAGACCCCCGCGGCCCGCACTTCGGAGGTCTGTGGCACGAGGGCGAGCAGTAATAGACAAGTAGAAACCATAAGAGTCCTCAATAGAAAAGGCCCCTAGATTCTACTCTAGGGGCCTTCGTGCGATCAATCACACGCTATGGTTTCTGAGCGTACTTCTCCGGATCCTTTGCAAAATCCTCTGGACAACCGCCACAACAGAAGTAGTAGCGCGTACCATTGAAGTCCTGGTGGGCGAACGCCTTGTCCTCAGAAGCGATCACGTCGCCCTGGACAGGGCATACGATCTGGCCCTTCTCGTTCTTGAAGACCGCGAGTTCCATTGGTGTGGACTCGCTGGTGGGGGCGACTGATGACTGTTCGGAGGCTGGCTTGGGGCCGCACCCGATGACGACGAGGCCGAATACCGCGAAGGCGGCGACGGCAGAGATTGTTTTGGTTGTTGTTTTCATTTGTTTTTCCTGATTGTAACCTATCGTGTCGTTTTGTTCAA
>CAYYZP010000057.1:0-16642 GCA_964476165.1 uncultured Fimbriimonadaceae bacterium | reverse complement strand
GCTCGATATGCGCGCGTCGCTCGAGGAGTACGGCAAGGCGATGGACGGCCAGGACGAGTGGATTCTGAACAGGTTCATCTGTGCGGCCAACCGCCTCCCCGAGTGCTTGGAAATCCTCAAAGAGGCGCAGAACCCGGAAGGAGAAAGCGCATGGGTCGATTTTGCAGTCGTGGGGACCGCGTTGGATTCTGCGGCCACCGCCTCGGAGAGCCTGCAAAAGGACATGCAGATCGTGAAGGCTGGTTTCGAGTTCGGCGACATTTCCACGTTCGAGGTCAAACTTCCCCTTGGAGCCGAGTTCGAGGGCTGCCTGGGTGCCGTCAAGAGGGCGTTCAATTGGTTCGACGAGCGCGATGTCGAGGTCTATATCGAACTTCCATGGGGAGCGGGGATGTCGGAGGCCATCGCCGCGTCAGCCACAAAGATTGATGGCGTGGGGTTCAAGGCCAGGACGGGCGGCACGAAACCCGAGCACTTCCCCGACGTGCGGGACCTGGCGACCTATATCGTCGAAGTGGCAGGGCTCGAGGCGCTCAACAAGTTTACTGCGGGCCTCCACCAACCGGTTAGACACTACGACTCGAACACGACCTCCTACCACCACGGCTTTTTGAACTTGATGGTCGCTTCGATTTTGGCAACGATCCAGGACGCGACGAGCAACGAGGTCGAGCAGATTCTGAACATCCAAGACGCCTCACTCTTTGTGTTTACCGAGGAAGCGATCGAGGTCCCTGACAAGCGGGTCTCTCTCAAGGACATCGACGAATGGTGGCTGTTCTTCGGCGGCTTCGGCTCGTGCTCGTTTGCGGAGCCGATCGAAGGGCTCAAACGTCTGGGGTGGCTCTAGTTGGCGCTGTTCGTCGTACCGGCTTATGCAAAGAGTTGGGTCGAGTACGGGCCTGAGTGCGACTTCCCGATCCAAAACCTGCCGTTCGGCATCGCCCAACCAAAAGGTCAGGGCGATCGGTTGGTCGTGGCGATCGGTCCTTTTGCTTTGGACCTGCAGTTGCTTTCTGAAGCAGGGCTTGTGGACGATGTCCAGTTTCCCATCCTTGACTCGTTTATCAATCTTGGCAATGAGGACTTGAGGGCTTTACGCCGCAGGGTGTTTGAGATACTCGAAGCCTCCAACCGCGAACTCCGGGACGAAAAGAAGTTGCGCGAGCAAGCACTTATTCCGTTGGACAAAGCCAATATGCAGGTGCCGATTCCGCCGACCGCGTTCGTGGACTTCTATAGCGGCATCCACCACGCCTCGAACGTCGGCAAGATGTTCCGGCCAGAGCAGCCCCCGCTCCTTCCCAACTATCGGCACATCCCGATCGGCTACAACGGACGGGCCTCAAGCGTCGTGGTGAGCGGCACAGGCATCGTCCGACCAAAGGGACAGACGAAAAGCGCCGATGCCTCAGCCCCAGCGTTCGGACCGACCAAGGAGATGGACTTCGAACTGGAGATGGGCTTCTACGTCTCGCACGGAAACGAGATGGGCAGGCGCATCACGGTCAGCAAGGCGGAGGAGCACATCATGGGCCTCGTGATTGTCAACGACTGGTCGGCGCGCGACGTGCAGCGGTGGGAGTACGTTCCGCTCGGCCCGTTCCTGGCGAAGTCGTTCGGCACCTCCGTTTCGCCGTGGATCGTGACGCTGGATGCTTTGGAACCCTTCCGAATCGAAGGGATGCCCCAAGACCCCGAGCCGCTGCCGTATCTTCACCATAAGGGTCTTAAACATTTCAACATAGAACTCGAAGTGTTAATACAAACGCCTAAGATGAAAAAGCCAGAGACCATCTGTCGCTCGAGCATGGCGAACCTATACTGGTCGCTCGCCCAGCAACTCGCGCACCAGACTTCGAACGGTACACCGGTCGAGTTTGGCGACCTCTATGCCAGTGGCACGATCAGTGGAGAACAGGCTGGATCATTCGGTTCCCTACTGGAACTTTCCTGGAAAGGTTCGGAGCCCATACTACTATCGTCGGAAGAGAGGCGAACTTTCCTCGAAGACGGCGACACGATCACTATGCGCGCCTGGGCCCAGGGCGACGGCTACCGCGTCGGCTTCGGCGATGTCTCCGGCACCATCCTCTCCGCCACGAGCTAGCAACGAGGAGTGCGGTGGCTCGCCGCCGCTGTGATTGCGCGAAGCTTGCTTCGCGCTGGGCGAGGCAAGCCTCACCCAAAAGGAGCGTTGGCAAGCCACCGCACTCCGATACACTGTCAAGTAATGCTCGCCCGGATCGAAGACTCCGTCCTGATCGTGATAGACATGCAGCCGTCGTTCCTCGATGGCGTTTGGCGGAACGAAGAAGTCTTGAATCGAACCAAGTTTATAGTTGAGTGCGCAACTATCCTCGGCGTCCCTATCCTCGCCACCGAGCAGTACCGCGAAAGAATGGGTGCCTCCGAACCATCGCTCGCCACCCTGATCGGAAGCGAAGCGATGGACAAGATGACCTTCTCTTGTTGTGGTATCGCGCCGTTTACCGGCCATCTCGACAAACTGGGCAAGAAGCAGGTAGTGCTAGCCGGTATCGAGACCCACATCTGCGTCAACCAGACCGCCCACCATTTGGTGGGGTCAAGTCACGAAGTCATCGTCTGCGCCGACGCCGTCTCAGCACGAACCGAAGACCGGCACAAGATCGGCCTCAAGCGCCTCTGTGACCTCGGCGCCACCCTCGCTCACACCGAGTCGGTCGTGTATGAGTGGATTGGCTCAGCAGCGGATCTACGATTTCGGGAAATACTGGCCTTAGTCAAGAAGTACGCCAGCACATAGGTCGGATCGGTCCGATACGACAGATGCGACAGAAAAGACGCATAAGTCTTATACGACCTATACGTCCTACCGAACCAATGCCCACCCCACAGGTATCATCCACAACCTGCCGACCAGGGTCGGCGGAACAACCAGACCTCGGGCAAGGTGCACAGGCTAGGCCAGTCGCAGCAAACCGGTTCGGGAACGGTGGGATCATGTATGGCCAAAGAGTGTCTTAAGTACAAGCAGAAGCAGAAGCCGAAGTTCGCCGTTCGTGCGTACACTCGCTGCAGCCTCTGCGGACGGTCCAAGGGTTACATCCGTTATTTCGGCATCTGCCGCATCTGTTTCCGCGAGAACGCCCACAAAGGTCTGCTCCCAGGAGTCGTCAAGTCGTCCTGGTAGGCGACAAGAGGAAACATGCACAGCGACCCCATTGCCGACCTTCTAACGCGGATCAGGAACGGGCTCATGTCCCACGCCATGCACGTCGACGTGCCCATGAGCCAGATCAAACTCGACATCGTCAAGATCCTCGAGGCCGAAGGCTATACGACCTCCCACGAGGTCTTGAGCGAGACCAAGTTCCCGATCCTGCGCATCAATCTTAAGTACGACTCGCGCCACAAGCCGGTCATCCGGACCATTAAGCGAGTCAGCAAGCCAGGTCTCCGCGTTTACCGCAAAAAGGGCGACCTGAAGCCGGTACGAAGCGGACTCGCCACGCTCATTCTCACGACCAGTACAGGAGTCATGACTGACCGAGAGGCGCGCCGTAAGAACGTCGGCGGAGAGGTCCTCGCCGAGGTCTGGTAGGAGAAAAAGATGTCACGAATCGGACTAAAACCAATCCCGGTCCCCACAAACGTCACAGTGACGGCGGAAGGCACGCTCATCAAGGTGAAGGGCCCCAAGGGCGAACTTCAGCAAGAGATCGCCAAGGAACTGACCTTCGCACAAGCGGACGGGCACGTCACTTTGGCGCGTCCCGACAACGATCGTAAGAACCGGTCGCAGCACGGCCTCGCGCGCACGCTCATCAACAACATGATCGTCGGCGTGACCAACGGACACAAGAAAACTTTGGAAATACAAGGCGTCGGCTACCGCGCGCAGACCCAGGGCAAGACTCTCGTTCTCAGCATGGGCTACTCGCACGAGGTCCGCATGGAGGCCCCGGCAGGAATCACTTTCGAGATCAGCGCGGAAGAGCGCGGCAAGAACACGGAAATCAACGTGAGCGGCATCGATAAGGCGCTCGTCGGACAAGTCGCCGCCGACGTCCGCAAAGTCCGCAAGCCCGACCCGTACAAGGGCAAAGGGCTTCGGTACAAAGGCGAATTTGTGAAACTGAGACCAGGCAAGAGGGCCGCAGGAGCGTAACACGACATGGCAACTAAAACAAGAAGCGACATGCGGGTGGTGCGCCACAAGCGACTGCGAAAGCACCTCGCGGGCACGACCGATAAACCGAGGCTCTCCGTGTTCAAAAGCACGAAGCACATTTCGGCTCAGATCATCGACGACACCGTCGGCAAGACGCTCGCCGCCGCCAGTTCTCAAGAAAAGGAACTGAAGGCGACTGACACGGTCGAGGGTGCGAAGATCGTCGGCAAAGAACTTGCCAAGCGCGCGACAGAAGCGGGGATCAAGAAAGTCATTTTCGACCGCGGCGGGTTTCGCTATCACGGCGCCGTCGCAGGTCTCGCCGATGGCGCTAGGGAAGGGGGGTTGGAGTTCTAAATGGGACGTGGACCACGACTCGTAGGACGACGCCAATCGATGCGCAGGGACCAAGAGGGCCCGCAATACGACGTCCGCATCATCAGTAGCAGCAAGGTTTTTAAGACCAACAAGGGCGGCAAGACCGCCTCTTGGTCGATCTTCGTCGTTGTCGGCGACAACAAAGGCATGGTCGGCATAGGCCACGGCAAGGCGCGCGGCATTCCCGACGCGATCACTAAAGCCGAAGAGACCGCGCGCAAGAGCATGTTCAGGATCGAACTGATCGGTCAGACGATTCCGCACGAGGTCCGCGCAACTGCAGGTGCGGCGATAGTCGTGCTCAAGCCCGCATCGCCAGGTACGGGCGTCAAAGCAGGTAGTGCTTTGCGCCACTGCCTGGAAGCAGCGGGCGTCCACGACGTGCTCGCCAAGTGTCTCGGCAGTCGCAACTCGGTGAACATCGCTCAGGCCACGGTCAAGGCGTTCCGTTCTCTTCGCTCTCCCGAACAGATCGCGGCGCGCAGGGGCGTCGATGTGAACAAACTCGTCCACTGGCTCGCCAAGGCCAGAAAGGAGGAGGCTGACAATGCTTAAGATCACACTGAAAAGGAGCGTGGTAGGGAACACACCGACCAACCGCAGAACTGTCAAAGCGCTCGGCCTTCGCAAGACCGGGCGCACCGTGTACCACACCGACACGCCTTCGGTTCGCGGGATGTTGCGCAATATCCAGCATCTCCTCAAGGTGGAAGTTGTGACCTCTGCGCCCGAAAAGAAGGTCGCAGCGAAGGCTGTTGTGAAAGTGGCGCCTGCTCCGAAAGTAGTTGCACCGAAAGCAGAGGCGCCAAAGACCAAAAAGCCAGCAGCGAAAGAGGAGCCCGTGAAGGCCGCCGCCAAAAAGGAAAAGAAAGAACCAGCGGCATCGACAAAAACGGCCAAGAAGCCAGCCAAAAAATAGGAGCCATATCAAATGCAGATTCAAGATTTACGTCCGCCCAAAGGATCGACCAAGCGCAAGAAGCGATTGGCGCGAGGCATTGGCAGCGGAAAAGGCAAGACCGCCGGTCGAGGCACAAAAGGACAGAAGGCACGACGACAGATATCGCCCTGGTTCGAGGGCGGCCAAACTCCAATCCACCGCCGACTCCCGGTCAAGAAGGGTTTTCGCAACATTAACCATTTGGAGTACGCGGTCGTCAACCTCGACGATCTTGAAGCGCACTTCAAGTCAGGCGACGAGGTCACCCCGGAAATACTGACCAAAAAGGGCGTCGTTACCAAATTGAAGGACGGCGTTAAAATTCTAGCGTTTGGCGAACTCAAGAAGAAACTCAAGGTCACGGCTCACAAGTTCAGTAAGGCGGCTGCGGAGAAGATCGTCGCCGCAGGCGGCGAGGTCGCCACGTTGTGAGTCTTGGCGGCGGTGGGGGATCGCTAACTGACCGTGGGTTGAAACTTAACCTGACGGACACTTTCCGATTGGCCTGGGCCGACCCCGACCTGCGCCAACGTATGATGTTCGTTCTGTTCATCTTCGGCGTCTATGCGCTCGGCATCCAGATTTCCATTCCTGTCCCCGGTTTCAACAGCGAGCGATTGGCGGACATGGTCAAGGACAGCCCGTTCTTCCAACTCATGGTGACGCTGGGTGGGGGCGCACTCAAACGCCTTTCGGTGTTCGCTCTGGGGCTCGGGCCATACATTAGCGCGTCGATCATCATGCAAGTTTTAACGATGACGACCCCGGCTTGGAAAAAAGAACTCCAGGAGGGTGGCGAGTACGCGCGAAAACAGCAGAACAAGCGCACGAGGGCGCTCACCATCGTGCTTTGCGTCGCACAGGCGCTCGCCCTGCTTGAGTACATGGGAACAAGTGTGACAGGGTCGCTCCACTGGTACGACAAGGCGATGATCACCGCCTTTTGGACCGCAGGCGCGATGTTCCTGCTTTGGCTCGGTGAACAGGTGAGCGAACGGGGCATCGGCAATGGCGTCTCGCTTATTATTTTCGCCGGCATCGTCATTTCCTTGCCTGGCGTCGGTCAATTGATCGTCGACTTCTATAGAGGTGGTAACACAAACCTGATTGCAATCGGTTTAGTCGTGGCCATGTTCCTTGCGACGACCTGGTTCATCGTTTTGTTTACAATCGCACAACGCCGCATTCCGATCCAGCACATGCGGCGTAACTTCAGCACTCAGATGCAGGGCGGGAAGACCAGTTACTTGCCCATTGCGGTCAACATGGCTGGCGTCATCCCCGTCATCTTCGCAATCGCGCTCATCTATATGCCGTCCCAACTCCAAATGTTCTTTCCGCGCGAAACGGCTGTTGGAGAGGTGGTCTATAACGTCTCGCTTTTCTTCTCGCCGAACTTTCGGGCGTGGCAAGGATATGTCGGTGCGCTCGTCTACATGGGCTTGATTTTCTTCTTCACTTACTTTTGGAACGCGATGATGTACAACGTCGAGGACATCGCCAACAACCTCAAGCGGGCGGGGTCGTACATTCCTGGGGTCCGACCGGGCAAGCATACGAAAGACTTTTTAGACAAAGTCATATCGAACGTCACATTCGTCGGCGCGCTGTTCTTGTCCATCGTCGCCTTGACGCAGTTTGTATTCCCTGTTATAATTAACATTCAAAGCCTAGGGTTGATCGGAGGCACGTCGCTTTTGATCATGGTGAGCGTCGCGCTCGAGACCATGAGACAGATCGAGGCGAGCATCCTGATCCGCCAATACGAATCGTAGAGTGCCGCTCAATCTACTGCTCATTGGCCCTCCTGGAGTCGGGAAGGGGACACAGGCCGCCTTGCTGACGCAAAGGCTCGGCCTCGTCCACCTTGCCTCCGGTGACGTTTTTCGCGGTGAGATCGCAGCAGAGACCCAACTTGGCCTTTTGGCCAAAAAGTACATCGACCAGGGGCAGTTAGTGCCTGACGACGTGACGATTTCCATGATGGAAATGAGGATCGCGAGCAGTCAGGCGCGGACGGCGGGGTTTGTGCTTGACGGGTTTCCGCGAACGCTCGCGCAGGCCGAAGCGCTCTATGACCGCATGTGTTCTTTAGGCATCGACTTTGCACGGATCGTGGTCTTGGTGGTGGACGATGAACTGGTCGTTTCTCGGATTACAGGGCGACGAACATGCATTAGGTGCGGCGAGATTTTTCACGTTGTCGCGAAGCCTCCAAAGGTTGAGGACGTCTGCGACAAGTGCCAAAGCAAACTGATCGTCCGTGCCGACGACACAGACGAAACGATCCGTAATCGGCTCGCTGTCTACCACGCGCAGACTGAGCCGATCATCGATTTTTATCGGGTGTCCGGCAAGGTCTTCCTAGTCAACGGATCAGGGTCTGCCGAAGAGGTTTATCAGTTGATGATCGCGGGGCTCGTCGTTTGACAGTCCTCAAGAAGCAGTCTGAGATTGCGATGATGCGGGAGGCCGGGCGCGTATTGGCCCGTACGATGCGTGAAGTCTCAGGCACCATTGTCGCGGGCAAGACCAGTCTCAAGGAACTCGATGCTCTGGCAGAGCGGCTCATCCTTGAGGCAGGTTGCGTGGCGAGTTTCAAGGGCTATCGCGGTTATCCTGCGGCGACGTGCATCAGTGTCAACCATGTGGTGATCCACGGAATTCCCGACGATTACGTCCTAAAGGAAGGCGATATCGTCGACTTGGACTTCGGCGTCATCAAGGATGGCTGGCACGCCGACGGCGCGTGGACTTTTCCGGTCGGCAAGGTTTCTGAATCTACGCAAAGGCTACTACACGTCGCCAAGGAGAGCCTTTTCCAGGGAATCGCCAAAGCAAAGGTCGGCAACACTTTGGGAGACATCGGCTCGACGATCCAGAAGTACGTCGAAAAGCACGGCTACTCAGTGGTCCGCGACATGGTAGGCCACGGGATCGGTCGGAGCCTCCACGAGGAGCCCAGCGTTCCGAACTTCGGTCACCCTGGCAAGGGAGAGGTCTTGAAAGCAGGCACGACGATCTGTATCGAGCCGATGGTCAACGAGGGTTCGCGTAGGATCGACACCTTGGCGGATGGCTGGACCATCGTGACCACGGACGGTAAACTCTCTGCGCACTTCGAGCACACGGTGGCAGTCACCGCCGAGGGGCCGGAGATCCTGACTCTCGAGTGAGTCCGAGTCACGCCAAACCATGTACAGACCGAACAACAGTGGACGCGGAGGAGGCGGCAGAGGCCGCTATCGACCCCCTGCTAAACCCAAAGCGGCCGTGCCAGAAAAGGAAGAGGGAATCGAACTCGAGGGAGTCGTCACGGAAAAACTGCCTAATGCCCAGTTCAAAGTCCGGCTCAATGACACAGAAAGCGAAATACTCGCTTACTTAAGCGGGAAGATGCGCAAGCACTACATCCGTATCCTCGCTGGAGACAAGGTCAAGGTCTGCGTCTCGCCTTACGACCTCGCGCGGGCTCGGATCATTTATCGCTACAAATGACTTCGGGGCTAACGAGCCCGATCCATCGTCAGTAGACTAAACACAGCGCCCTCCCGCACCGGAAATGAGGGTGCCATACTAAAAGTCGAAATGCTCGCTCATCGGAAGGAAGCCCCCATGCTTGAAAAGCGTAGCGCCAGGGAGAGACTCATCGTCGCTCTTGATTGTCCTACGATCCCTACTGCGCTCAATTTGGTCGAGCAACTCGGGGACGACGTCACGTTTTACAAGGTCGGATGGCGACTCTTCCTGCAAGGCGGCATGAGTTTCGTCGAAGACCTGCGTGGGAAGTTCAAGGACGTGTTCCTCGACCTCAAGATGAACGACATCGAGGAGACGATCGAGACCGCTGTTGCAACCATTGGTGAGGAGGCGATGTTCATCACAGTGATGGGGACCAGCGCGACCGCTCGAGCGGCGGCACGAGGGAGGGGGGACAAGAAGTTCCCCAAAATCCTTTCGGTGACGTTCCTGTCTAGCCTCGACGAAAAGGACTTGGAGGAGAGTGTCCCTGGCTCCCGAACACTGACGGCAGATGACTTGAACGACTATGTCCTGCGTCGTGCCGAGCAGGCGCTGAGCGCTGGCGCGGACGGATTGATCGCCTCCGGGGACTCGGTTCGGATGCTCAGACAGCGGTTCCCCGAAGCCCTGATCGTCACGCCAGGGGTTCGCTTCGCCGAGGCGGCACATGACGACCACAAGAGGGCCGTCACCCCCCGCGAGGCGATTCTGAGCGGCTCGAACTTCCTCGTCGTCGGTCGCCCCATCCACGCGAGCCCTGAACCCAAGGCGGCGGTCAAACGGATTCTTGACGAAATGGACCAGGCTCTGGCCGAGTTTGCTTAGACCAGCATTGGTCGGGACAAACGGCGGCAAAGTATTGGAACGAACCGCATTAGGGTCCTGTGGTGGGACGGCCTAGTGGGGTGACTGGTATAATTCGACCTTGCGCCGAGCACGCCTGTGCCCGGCCCTCAATTGGGCTTGCGTCATGGATACAGACGCCGAGGGCTCGCCCAAAGTTTCAGGCGTAGGACGATCAAAGAATGAAGGTTCGAACCAGTGTGAAGAAGATTTGCGTCAAGTGCAAGATCATCAAGCGCAAAGGGGTCGTCCGCGTCCTTTGTACCAACCCAAAACACAAACAGAGGCAAGGTTAGGATAGCGATTTATGGCTCGTATTGCAGGTGTTGATCTTCCAAGGGACAAACAGGTTCTTTATGCCATTCAGAGCATCTATGGCGTCGGACCGAAGAAGGCGGCAGAGATCGTTGAAAAGTCAGGCATCAATCCGACCGTCCGCATCAAGGACCTGACCGAAGACCAAGTCGGTCACCTTAGAGCCGTCATCGACGCGGGCTACCAAGTCGAGGGCGACCTGAGGCGAGAAATCTATTCGAACATCCGACGCCTCATGGAGACCGGAACCTATCGCGGCCTCCGACACCGACGCGGACTACCGACGCGCGGACAGAGGACCAGGAGCAACGCCAGGACCCGCAAAGGCAAGGCGAAGACGGTGGCGGGCAAGAAGAAGGTGGCGAAGTAATCCATGGCTAAGAAAGCGGCGACGAAAGGAAAAGTCAAGGACAAGCGCCAGGTCGCGCACGGTCAGGCCCACGTCCACTCGACCTTCAACAACACCATCGTATCCATCTGCGATCAAGAGGGCAACGTGCTCTGCTGGTCGAGTTCTGGGCACGTCAATTTTAAAGGCAGTCGCAAGGGTACGCCGTTTGCCGCGCAACTCGCCGCCGAGGACTGCGCCAAAAAGGCCGCTGGCTTTGGACTTAAAACGATCGACGTCTACATCACTGGCCCAGGCGGAGGGCGCGAAACGGCCGTCCGTTCGCTCAGCGCCAACGGACTTGGCGTCAAGACCATCCGCGACATGACCCCGGTCCCGCACAACGGCTGTCGACCGCCCAAGAAACGACGCGTGTAAGAGAGACTTAAGAAGACTATGCCCTACATCCAAACGCTCGAACTCAAATCCGATTATTTCAAGTTCGTCCTCGAGCCGCTTGAGCGCGGCTTTGGACAGACCATCGGCAACGCGATGCGAAGGGTTCTGCTCAGTTCGATCTACGGCGCGGCCCCGGTCGCAGTAAAGATCGACAAGGTCCTCCACGAGTTCGCGCCGATCCCAGGAACGAAAGAGGACACAACCGAATTTTTGTTGAACCTCAAGGATCTCGCCGTCAAAATTGAAGCGGGACAAGCACCGCCCGAAGAGGTCATCCTCAAAATCGACGTCAAGGGGCCAGGAACCGTCACAGGCGCCGATGTCATCTGCCCAGAAGGCGTCGAAATCGTCAATCCAGACGTTTATCTCGCCACCATCAGCGGCAAGGTGCAGTTCTCCGCCGAAATCTATGTCGGATACGGAACTGGATACGTATTGCCAGAAAGGCACGACAAGTACAAAGGCATGATCGGGATCGTCCCGACGGGAACGCAGTTCACCCCGGTTCGCAAAGTCAACTACTTGGTCGAACAGACGCGCGTGGGGATGCGCACCGACTTTGAAAGGCTCGTCATCGAAGTGTGGACCAACGGCTCAGTCGCGCCCAACGATGCCGTGACGCAGGCCGCGATCATCCTCGACAAGTACTTCAGAATGTTCTTCGACATCGGTCGCGCAGGACTGGTCATGGACATGGACCGACTGGACTCGCTCCCAGAAGAACTGTCCCATATCCCCGACGTCAAGATCGAAGAGATGGAGTTTTCGCAGCGCACTTTCAACTGTCTGCGCCGCGCCGGAATCCTCAATCTTCGTCAACTCGCCGTGACCAACGAGGCCGAACTCAACAGCATCCGAGGTTTTGGAAAGAAATCGCTGACCGAAGTGCGCGACAAACTTGGAGGGCACGATCTCGAACTCCGCGCCTCTAAAGGCGGTTTCGTCGGCGTGGATCTGCTCGACGACGACGGAGAAAACGACGAGGACTATTGAGAGATGCGACACAAAGTTGACCAGCGAAAACTTGGGTTGCCTAGCGACCAGCGCCGCGCGCTCCTGACGAACCTCGCGCGCCAGTGCGTGCGCCACGGCTACGTCCATACGACCCTCGGTCGCGCCAAGGAACTGAGGCGCATCGTTGAGAAACTCGTCACGCTCGGCAAGGACGACACGATCGCAGCGCGAAGGGATGCGAGGAAAATTCTGGTCGGCCACAGCGGGAGTTCGAAGAAGCCGAGGGAACTGGCTGGCAAGACGGACATCGAAAAGATGCAGATCATGAGGGACAGGAGCCTTCTCAACGGCGAGGATCTCGTGGCGCACTTATTCGACAACGTCGCACCAAAGTACAAAGACCGCAAGGGCGGCTACACACGGTTGACGAGGACAGGAGTGCGCAGAGGCGATGCCGCCCCCACCGCCGTCCTCGAACTCGTTGAGTAGCGACAGGATCAAGTTCGTCGTCGCGTACGACGGATCGGAGTTTCGCGGCTGGGCGCCGCAGCGTGGGCAGAGGACTGTCCATGGCACATTGACAGAGGCTGTTCGCCAGGTTTCGGGCGAGGATTGCGAAATCTACGGCGCAAGCCGCACAGACAGCGGGGCGCACGCCTTGGGCCAGGTCTGCCACTTTGACTGCAAAGTGGCGGTGCCTATCGAACGGTGGCCGAAGGCGATCAACCACATCCTCCCGGAGGACGTGACGGTGGTGAGCGCGACGAAGGTGAATGAGGAGTTCAACAGCCGGTTCTGGGCTGACCGCAGGTGGTACCGGTACCGCATCCAGACAGGATGGCGAGACCCCCACCGCACGAGGTACGCGTACCACTATTCGGCGCAGCCGCTGGATGTGGACGCGATGAAGGACGCAGCAGAAGCGTTCGTCGGAGTGAAAGACTTTCTGGCCTTCAGCCAGTTGGTCGAAGAAGGACGGAACACGATCCGCGAACTGCACAAAGTGAAAGTGCGGCGAGTGAAGGACGAGGTCTGGATCGACATCGTTGGAAACGCGTTTGTGCGAGGGATGATGCGCCGGATCAGTGGAGCGCTCTGGGAAGTCGGCAGAGGCGCTCGGACGAGAAGTGAGATCGAGGGACTGTTCTTGCAAAAGAACAAGTCGGAGATCGAGTGGCCGACGGTGTTGCCGGCGTGCGGGCTGACACTGATGAAGGTCACTTATGGAAGGCGACCGTACGATAGAAGAAAGAACAGGCGGACGCCGGAAGAAAGCGACGACGAATAGAAACGATTTGACAGGAAGGAAAACGAAATGAACAGGACATTCTCGGCAAAGCCGGAAGACATAACAAGAGAGTGGCATTTGGTCGATGCGGCCAACGTGCCGATCGGTCGTATGGCCTCGAAGGTCGCGCAACTTTTGCGCGGCAAGCACAAAACCATATTCACGCCGAACCAGGACTGCGGCGACTTCGTCGTCGTCGTCAATGCCGAAAAAGCACTCTGGACCGGAGGCAAAGGCAAGGAACTGATGCACACGCACTCCCAGTATCCCGGCGGTCTCAAGAGCATTTCACGCGCAGACTTCCTTGCGGAAAAACCAGAAGAACTCCTCAAGCGGGTCATCTGGGGAATGTTGCCGAAGGGCGCGCAAGGACGACACCAGATCATAAAACTCAAGGTTTATGCGGGGAGCGAGCATCCCCACGGCGCACAGTCGCCCAAACCGCTCAAAATAACTAGGTAACGCATGGCAAGGAAGACACAAAAGTCAAACTACGCGACCGGGCGGCGCAAATGCGCCATCGCCCGCGTCTGGCTCTTTCCGGGCGAAGGCAAAATCACTGTCAACGGACGGGAGTTCAAGGACTACTTCCGCAGACCTGTCCTCGAAATCCTCGTCGAGAGCCCGATCAAGCACATCGCGATGGAGGGCCGATACGACGTCAAGGCGATGGTGAAGGGCGGAGGCATGGTCGGTCAAGCAGGTGCGGTCAAACTTGGAATCTCCCGCGCGTTTTTAGAATTGGACGAGACCCTGCGCAAAGACTTGCGCTCCGGTGGGTTTTTGACACGTGATGCACGAGTGAAAGAACGCAAGAAGTACGGGTTCAAAAAAGCCCGCCGCGGCTTCCAGTTCGTCAAACGATAAGTCTTTGTTCCCCTCTCCGCGAATCGTCATCCTGAGCCCCGTCGAAGGCAGTGTCGCGGGGAGGGGTCAGGGGTGGGGCTCCCCTGCATCCCAGGTGCGTCCGTTTCAGTAGACTCATCACCGACCCATGGACGTAACCAAGGGAACAGGACAGGAGACACCTCTTTGGCGACAGCCGAGGGTGTTCAGTTTGCTCCTGATCGCGCTTATGGCTGAGATCGCGTATGCGGTGCTCAACGTCTCCGCGATGCCCGTGTATCTCAAGAACGACCGGGGGTTCCCTGAAGGCACGATCGGTTTGATCATTGCCGTCTTCCTTTTGAGTGAGGCCGTCTTCAAGGGACCGATGGGAACGCTTGCCGACCGCTTCGGTCGCAAGCGGCTCATAGTCATCGGCCCGCTGCTCACTGTTTTCACTTCGATCGCGACACTGTTCGTCCCACGCGACATCGGCGACCTCGAGTCCTTCGCGTTCTTTGGACTGCGAGCGATCGACGGGGTGGGGGTCGCGATGCTTTGGCCAGCGGCGTTCGCGCTCATCGGCGAGACGGTGGGGGAAAAACAAAAGCAGAAAGCAATGTCGCTCGTCAACATGTGCTACATGGGGGGGGTGGCGCTTGCGTTCCTCATCGGTGGCGTCGCCGACGACTTGTTCGGCCACCTGACGGCCCAGACAACGGGTCAGCACGCACCGAGCATCTATCTCGCCTGCGGGCTTTGCGTTTTGGTCGGGATTGCGGCGTACCGTTTGCTCCCGAGTGGTAGGGAGATGCGCGAAAAGGCCGCCCGCGACCGGCAAGAAAGCGGCAGCGCCAAAGAGACCTACACGAGCTTCTTTAAGAGGGCGAAGACCATCCCCGGCTACCTCGTGCTCGGCGCGGTCACGTTCATGGGAATCGGCTTCCCGCTCGCGATCTTCAAACTCTTCGCGCAAGAAGAACTTAAGTTGAGTGGTGCGGAGTTTGGGGGGTTGGTCCTCCCCGCTATGATCGTGCTCGTCGCCCTCTCACCGTTCATGAGCGGATTTGGCGAAAAAATCGGTCGCCACAAGGCGGTCCATCTCGGCCTGTTTGCGTGTGCAGCGGGCACTGCGGCGGTCGCGTTGGGGGCGTTCGTTCCTGAAGTGAGAGGCTCGCTTAGCATCGTGCCCGGATTCGTGCTCATCGGCCTGGGCTTTTTGCTGACCGTCCCTGCATGGTACGCCAGTGTCAGCGAACTCGACGAGAAGTGCCGGGCGGCCAACATCGGTGCGATCATGACCGCCCAGGGGCTCGGGGCGATCGTCGGCTCGTTGCTGGGAAGCCAGGCCTATGAGCGGTTTCAAGGGACCAAGACGTTTGTCGGAATGAATGTGGACGCCTCATTCGCGCACTACTCACCCTTTGTCGGCTGCGCCGTGTGCGTTTTGTTCGGATGGATTCTCAGCCTTGTTATCCTGCGATCATAGGCTTGGGTGCCACGGTTCATCCGCTCCGGCGGTGGGCCGTGCAACCGCCAGCAGGCCAGATCGTGTCCTAACTTTCATCTAAGCGACCGGTAAACTGACCCCCTACAATGGCGACGCGCATCGGAATCAACGGCTTTGGCAGGATCGGAAGGCTGTCTCTCAGAACGATTTTAGAAATGTATCCCAAGGACCTCGAGGTCGTCGCGGTCAACGATCTGGTTCCCGCCGACGTCAACGCGCACCTCTTTAAATACGACACCGTTTACGGGCCCTTTGCAGGACCGGTTAAATTAACAGGTGCCGGAATAACGGTAAACGGAAAGGACATCAAGGTCTTCGCAGAAAAAGACCCCGCAAAAATTCCGTGGGATTCGCTCGGCGTCGAGATCGTGCTCGAATGCACCGGCCTCTTCACCGACGCCACAAAAGCGGTCGCACACAAGAGAGGTTCGGTCAAGAAAGTCGTCATCTCCGCGCCCGCCAAGAACGAAGACGTCACGCTCGTGTTGGGCGTCAACGACGCGATGTTCGATCCGGCCAAGCACCACGTAATCAGCAACGCAAGTTGCACGACCAACGGCCTCGCACCCGTCGCCAAAGTCCTGCACGATTCTTTTAAAATAAACAAAGGTCTCTTGACCACGATCCACGCCTACACGAACAGCCAAGCGACCGTCGATACGGCCAAGAAGGGCGTGCGTGATTCGCGTGCGGCGGCGGAGAACATCGTGCCTTCCACCACAGGCGCGGCGAAGGCCGTCGGTCTTGTAATTCCTGAACTCAAAGGCAAGTTCACCGGCATGGCGTTTCGCGTTCCTGTTCCCACCGTGAGCGTGGTTGATTTCACCGCCGTGCTTGGCCGCAGCGTTACTGTCGAAGAAGTCAACGCTGCGATGAAGAGAGCGGCCGACGGTCCGATGAAGGGCATCTTGCAGTATTGCGACGAAGAACTGGTTTCAAGCGATATGAAGGGCAACCCCCACAGTTCGATCTTCAGCGCGGTGGACACGGTGGTTTTGGACGACATGGTCAAGGCGGTCGCGTGGTACGACAACGAGTGGGGCTACAGTTGCCGCATCGCCGATCTTTGCAAGTTTTTGGTCGATAAGGGCCTTTAGCGATTAGGGTGCCACGGTTCATCCGCG
>CAYYZP010000056.1:0-5435 GCA_964476165.1 uncultured Fimbriimonadaceae bacterium | reverse complement strand
TCGCCGGTTCAAGTCCGGCCTGCGGCACCATCTTCATTTTGCTGCTTCCACTGCTTCTCGCCTGTCCTTCAGCCGAAACGACTTCAATCTGAGACACGGTGCCTCGACGAACTTCCATGAAAGCACTGCCATGAGAAGCGTGAGCCCGATGCAGATCGGGAACATCTGCCATCCGATTACGCCCGAATCGACAAAATACCGCATGATCGGCCAGTGGTATACGTAGCAGCCGTATGACAGATCCATTCGCGCCGGTCGATCCCCTCCTTTAGAGAGGCAAGCGAGCAACAGACCAATCAGAGCCAACGCGTAGAGTATCCAGTAGCCTGGCTCGTTCATGGTCTTGAAGTCGATTCCTTGCAGGAACTGCTCACCGATGCGAAGCGCGAGCGCGGAAAGGCAGATCAACCAGCCGAACTTTCGCGCTGTCTCAAATAGCCGCGAGCGATACATGTAGACGACGTTTCCGATAAAGAACGAGGCCGGAAGCATCGCGATCCGTTGTTGGGCCTGAGTCGCGTCAAGCGTCGATTGATAGAGCCACAATGAGAGACCAAGGAGCACGAAGATCGCCCAGGGATGTCGCTTGTATGCGCCAATGCCCGCAAGGACCGTCAACAGAAAGTAAAGTATCTCCTCACAACTAAGGCTCCACAGAGGTGCGTTGCCGGTGTAGTCCATTGAGAGCCCAAGACTCAAATACGCTGCCATCGAATCTGCAAGAGCATGCCAGCCCCCTAACACAGTCGTGAGCACGAGGCTGACTACCATCGCTGGGACGACGCGGAGTGCCCTTTTCCACCAAAAGTGGGCTGCCCCCCTCGACCTCTCCCAACTCTGCAACACGAGATAGCCTGAGATCGCGAGAAAGGCGGGGACGAGTGGAATCGGTCGCGACACGAGTAGATTGACCTGCGACGCGGTATTGACGTGCCAAAAAACGACGGACAACGCGAAGAAGAGCCGCATCCAATCGAAAAGCGGATAGCGCCGTTGCTCCATCGTGCGCCCGATTTTACTCTCTGCCCGCTCGCGATCTCACTGCAGAGACGATCCTTACCTGTATTCTACGATGCGGTTCATTACTGGATACTCGTCAGAAGAGAGAAGAGTGCGAGTGCCGCCGATCACGCGGTATGTCTCCACACTGAATCCCGCGTGGCCAGGGTTGCGCACGCGCCCGTATTTGCCAGCGCCGATCGTAAACTGTTGGGGGGGGGCATAGTCGGCGATGGTCTGCTCGATCCTGAAGCCATTGGTCTGCTCTCCGTCACCAAGAATCTCCAGAGTGACTCCTTGTGGAGTCACTCTGCCGACGATCTTGACAGCAAAGTCGTAAGGGTTGCGGATCTTCAGGTCGACGTTGGGGAACGCGACCGCCGCGTCACGCCCAGGGGACACATAAGACGGCGCGTAATGGTGGGGGTGCCTCTCGGTCACGTCGAGCCCCGCGAGCAGCGCGGCGTTGTAGAGCGTCGTACTGGTCTGACAGACGCCCCCACCCCACGAATCGACCAACATTCCGCCAAAGGAGACGGGCGCGCGGCGGTAGCCCTTGTCGCGCGACCACGAACCCACAGTCGCATTGAAGGAAAAGGTCTCGCCAGGGCCGATGACCGTGCCTTCCAAGTGTTTGACGCAAAGAGCCGCGTTGTGGCTCTGGTTCTCCTTGCGCCCTTCGATCGGCGTCGTGTAACCGGCCAGCGAGCGCTCAGCTTTGCCGTTTTTCAAAAGAAAATAAGCCAGTGAAAGGACGCATAAAAAAACGAACGACAAAACAAAGGTGCGCCTCATGGTTTCACCCGTAGCGTTTGAGTCCCGGTCGTCGCCCGTATGTCTGGCTGGTACATCATGGATATGGTCGCGGGCAGCGCGCTTGAGAGTCCTTGCGGCTCTACTCTGAACGCGTACTCGATCACGTTTTCTCCTTCGTCGAGACCATAGATGAAGAACGCCGACTTGTCGTCCAAGTAAGTCGAATTGCTCCAAACATAGTGCCAGTCCCATGGGCTGAAGTACGGCTCATCGATGCTCCTTGAATGGCTGAATACTGGATCTTCGAGGATCGCGTAATCACGATAGCGGTCGCTCGTGATTGTCAGTCGGCAATGCAGCGTGTCTCCTGGTTTCGCCGAGGTCACAGGCCTAGTGCTTGGCACAAGGAGCACTTGGCCATCGACCATCTTAGTCGCTTCCATTCTAAAATACTGCCTTGAAATCTTGAGCCCGTGTTCCGAGTCGGTCGCTTTTGCTTCGGGGTCGTAGTAAGACTGTCGCATTTCACCGCTGTAGTAGAGCCGTCCTGATCCTTTCATCGATATAGCGACGTTGTTGTCGCCTTCGCGCAGATCGGAGATCGGGACATTGATTGTTTCGTAGGCCGTCAGATCGCCCTTCTTAAAACTGAGCGTGCGAACCTCCTTTCCGTTCACCGATACCGTCGCGCTGATGTCAGAACGGGACTCCTTGCGCGCTTTCATAAACTCGATTGCGGCAACGACGACCTGTGCAGTGTCCCTCGTGCTGGTCCACATCCGCCCCCGCCGCTTCGCCATAAGATAACGGAGGGCTTTGGTCGCCATCGGGCTTTCTGGTTCGGCGCGAAGCACACACCGCAAAGCAAGGGCCGTGGGTTCATACCAGTATTCACTGTCCCATGAAAGACCTAACTCTGACTCCGTGCTCCGTTTTATGAGCATGGCGTATGTCGTTTGCTTAAGTTTCTTCGCACCGGAAGGCAGTTTTCCTTTTGCAGAGTCGATTGCAAGATACGAGTAGGCGAGCATTTCTGTCCATTTCTCTTCCGGTTCTTTGATAGCTTCCCACCACACGTCTGGTTCGACCCCATGGAGAGAGAGAGCATAAGCGAGCCTTGCTTGGCTACTTGGCGAGTGCGGGGCCTTCAAGCCTTCGTTGAAAAACTTCTTGCTCCATTCGACGGCGCGGTCGCGCAGGTGGGGATTTGTCTCAAGCCCCGATTTCTCTGTCAATGCGAGACCTTCCAATACGAGGGCGGTCATTTCGGGCGAGCCTTCGTCGGACGCCCACCAGCCAAAACCGCCGTCGCTGCGTTGCATGTCGAGCAATCGCGCCTGGCTCTTCGCCGCGACGTCCTCAATCTTTCGCTCCAATGCCGGATCGCTGCGGCCGACAGATTTCAGAAATCCCTTGACGGCTACTGCAGGCATGTAGCGGCTCATCGTTTGCTCGACACAGCCATAGGGGTAGTCGACAAGCCCATCGATCGATTTCAAGAGGCTTCCAAGCAGGCTCGGTTCGACGGACAACGTCAGTTCGGCGGCGACGGCGCCTTTGTTGACGTTGAAACTCATCGTCGCATCACGTGAAGTCTCGCCCGATGCGAAAGTGTGTACCGTCGGGCCATTGGGCTTGATCTCAAACTGTCTTTCCATTCCGTCACTCTGCTTTGAGCCTTGCGCGATCGCGATCACAGTCAGTTTTGCAGTACCGATCTCGTGCGCCCGGATAGTCCATTCGACGTGCGCGCTCGAGTTCGGCCCGATGACAATTGTTGACGACTCAGTTTCTGAGACGGTCGCGCCAACGGCCTTGATTGAGACGTCAACTCGTTCTTCTTTGGCGGTCGCATTGACGATCGTCGCGCCGACGGTCTGCTGGTCATCTTGCACCATGAAGGCAGGCGGCGAAAGGCGCACCATCAGCGGCTTGCGCGCGATCACCGATCCTTTGGCCTTTCCGTAGGAAGCGGTCGCAGTGACGGCTGTCGCCGTAGCGCGCCACGAAGTAAGGTCGTCGGGCAACTTCACTTGGACGGTCGCGGTCCCATCTTTGCCGGTCACGACTGAAGGCAACCAGAGCGCTGTGTCGCGGAAGTCCGTCCGCACCTGCACATCGACTTCACTTTTTTCATCACCGTCGAGATAGATTTCTGGAAACGAATAATAAGTGTTAACAGACGACCAGCGGTGGGGGAAGAACGAATTCTTCGGATCGTCAAAATCTTCCTTGATCGCATAGATCGCCTCATCGACGACGGAGAGAGCAACGTCTGTGACGACCGGAGTCCCTTTCGCGTCTCTTGCGCTCACTTTGAACGACAGCGATCCTCCAGGCAGGGTCTCTTTGACGCTCGGCACCACCGTCACCTGGAGTTGCTCTGCCTCGAGGCCGACCATGAGCGTTCGGGCAGATTGGGCGAACGACTTGTCCTTGATCGTGGCGACACTGACGACGACGTTGGGCTTACATGCGAGTGTGACGGGAATGGACACCAGATTGGTCTCTGCGGTCAAGGGCACGACTTTGCGCCAAAGAATCTCGTCAGCCTCGAGCGTGACAAGGGCTACCCCCCCCGGCTTCGACGTGCGAACGATCGCAGACGCGGTTTCTCCGACGCTGTACTGCTTCTTATCGAGCACCACTTGGAGCCTCGGGGCCTCACGCACGAACTGGTCGTCGTATCGATAACACCAGATGCCGTCGGACGCCACTGACTCTTTTCCGTTCTTGTCCTTGATCGTCGCAGTGATGTAATAGTCGCCAGTCCTGGTGGGGCGAAACGCAATTGTGCCTTCGCCCGATTCGTTCAGAGTCACCGTTCTTTCGCTGATCTTCTGGTCATTTGCCGACGAGAAGTTCCACACCGATTCACCGAACTCAACAATAACTTCTGCGCCTGCGCAGGGGAGGTGGGTAAGACGATCGCTTGCTGTTATCTTTAGAACTGCGTCCTTGCCCGGCGCGACGACGTAGTCTTCAAAGGCGGTCGAGATGCTTACGTCGCTACTAACGACTTTGACCTCGCCTTCGCCAGAGAAATATCGTCCAGATGCGTCTGTGCCGCTGACATAGAGGCGGTAAACGTGGTCTCGGCCATAACGGAACCTGCTTTCTTCACTCTTGGTCGCTCTCTTTGTCGCAACGGTGATGGTAGCAGTACCTTCTTCGCCGGTTTTAGTGTTGATCTGATTGACCGTCTCGCCCCCATAACTATAGTCGAACTCTTCTTCCCCCCACCATTCATATTCTTCATCGTCGAGAGGGCTCCACGTAAACGACTCAGCGACATAGACGTTGCCGTCGAGCGTCGCACCGACGACAGGCTCGCCTGTGTGATACTGCGCCTTCACCACGAACCGCACGTCTTCACCGACCGTAAAGTGCGGCTTCTCGGGCGTGACTGTCACAGTGAACTCAGGCTTTCGGTAAGACGAGACTTGGATCCAACTGCTCTCGATTGAACCATCGCAGTCGGTGTCGATCCGATAACTTCCCGTCGTCTCAGGAATCGACTCGAACGACCCGCTGAAACCTCCCATCGAATCAATGTCAATTGTCTTTTGCGAAATCTCCGACTCGTCCGGGCCGATGACATTAACCGTTACACTGTTCGCCTTCGGAAAACGATAGCCTTCTCGCGTTCTTTCTCGCACGAAACCTTTGTAGTTAATCGT
>CAYYZP010000055.1:0-4858 GCA_964476165.1 uncultured Fimbriimonadaceae bacterium | reverse complement strand
TTTGACGATGAAGGAGCCGACGTGGCCCAACGTCAAGTACACAAAGCCGGACGTGCAGTCGATCTCTTATTATTCGGAGCCCAAGAAAAAGCCGTTGCTCAATTCTTTGGACGAAGCCGATCCAGAACTGATACGCACTTTTGAGAAACTCGGCATCCCACTCAACGAGCAGATGATGTTGGCTGGTGTGGCGGTCGATGCAGTGTTCGATTCCGTTTCTGTCGCGACGACGTTCAAGGCGAAGTTGCGCGAGGTGGGGGTGATCTTCTGCCCGATCAGCGAGGCGATCCGCGAGCACCCTGAACTCGTTCAAAAACATTTGGGCAGCGTTGTTCCCTACTCCGACAACTATTACGCGACGCTGAACAGCGCGGTGTTTTCGGACGGGTCGTTTGTTTATATTCCTAAAGGAGTGCGGTGCCCAATGGAACTCTCGACTTACTTCCGGATCAACGCGCGCAACACCGGACAGTTCGAGCGGACGCTGATCATCGCCGACGAGGGCGCCTATGTCTCTTATTTGGAAGGCTGCACCGCGCCGATGCGCGACGAAAACCAGTTGCACGCGGCGGTGGTGGAACTCGTCGCAGAAAAGGATGCGACGATCAAGTATTCGACTGTGCAGAACTGGTACCCCGGCGACCCGGTGACCGGTAAAGGCGGAATCTTCAACTTCGTTACCAAGCGCGGGATCGCGCGTGGCGACCGGGCCAAGATCACGTGGACGCAGGTCGAGACCGGCTCCGCGATCACCTGGAAATATCCGTCGGTGATTCTGAAAGGCGACGATGCGGTGGGGGAGTTCTATTCTGTCGCCCTGACTGCTCATCACCAGCAGGCCGACACGGGGACGAAGATGATCCACATCGGCAAACGCACGAAGTCGACGATCGTTAGCAAAGGGATTTCGGCCGACTTTGGTCAGAACACTTATCGCGGTCTTGTCAAGATCAACGCGGGCGCGGACGGCGCGCGCAACTATTCGGTCTGTGACTCGATGCTGATGGGCGACCGGTGCGGCGCGCACACTTTTCCTTACATCGAGGTGAAGAACAACACGTCGACTATGGAGCATGAGGCGACGACTTCGAAGATCGGCGAGGACCAGTTGTTCTACTTTGCTCAGCGCGGAATCGCGGAAGAGGACGCCGTGAACATGATCGTGAGCGGTTTCTGCAAGGACGTTTTCCAGATCCTGCCGATGGAGTTCGCCGTCGAGGCACAGAAATTGCTTGCGGTGAGTCTGGAACACTCAGTGGGATAAGTAATCACCGTCTGTTTTAATCTTGCCATAAGTCGATCAGTAAATTAAGCCCAAGTTAATCGGTTGCTTCCTTACGCACACTCACTTCAAGCGTTTGCGCGCTAGGAAGTCATCATGATTCGGAACCTTTCTAAAGTAGTTTCTCTATTGAGCACTTTTGTTGGATGCTCGTTGGTACTGGCCCAATCGCCAGAGCTCGTCTCTACTCTCGTCATTCCTGGCGAATCGACAGACCTCTATGTTGGGCCAGCTAGTGCTAACACTAATCGGCTCGGAGGTCCATTCTCCGATCTCTACTACAACCGCCAAGACGGTTCGTTCTATGGGCTTGTGGATCGAGGGCCAGGTGGGGGTTTGATTTCGTATGAAACTCGGGTCGAGAAGTTCAAGGTCAATATCAACAACAAAACCGGAGATCTTTCTGAGTTCAGAGTTCAATCCACAATTCTTTTCAAAAACTCTGACGGCTTTACTTCATTCAACGGCTTGAACCCAAGGTTACTCAACGGGAATTCGTCTATTCTTGGCAACAGTTTTGATCCAGAAGGAATCGCTGTTGGACCAAACGGAAACATCTTCATCAGTGACGAATATGGCCCCGCAGTCTATGAGTTCGAAATCATCGAAGTCTCGGAACAAAACTCTATCGCGAGGTTTGTCCGATCTTTCACACTTCCCTCCAACATAGTTCCCTTTGCTGGTGCTACGCTGAACTTTGTCGATGGTCGCGGCGTTTTGACAAGCGGAAGACAGGACAATCGTGGCTTTGAGGGACTAGCGATCACTCCAGACGGCACGACTCTTGTCGCATGTCTTCAAGATCCACTGATTGACGAAGGAAACTTGTTCGAAGGTCGCCGTGGACTCAACGTCCGGCTCGTCGCATTTGATATAGCGACAGGGACTGCAAGCAAGCAGTATGCCTATCAACTTGAAACAATCGCTTCGATCAATGCGCGCATTCCTGGCACGGCCAACGACTTCGGTGCAACGTCGCAAGGGCGCAACATCGGTCTCAGTGGAATCGTTGCGTTGAACAACGAAGAGTTCCTCGTGATCGAGCGCGACAACCGTGGACTTGGCGTTGACGATCCCACTCATGCGCTCCCTGTCGGTAGTAAGCGAGTGTTCAAAGTCAATGTTTCTGGTGCCTCCGACGTCACATCGATTGTAATGGCCGGATCGAACGGTCTACCGGTCAGCGTCACTGCAGTTACGAAAACACTATGGTTGGACATTGCTCAATCGTTGAGCGACGCAGATCTCATCATCCCCGAGAAAATCGAAGGTCTCGCAATCGGACCGAAGCTCAAAGATGGAAGTTTTGCGATCCTCATTGGGACCGATAATGACTTCTCAGTCACCCAGACTGGAGCAGGCACGCAACTCGACGTCTATACAGACGGAACGAACGGTCCGATCGACGGGCCAGCTTTTGGACGTAGCCTGATCCCTATCTTCATGTACTCATTCAAAAGCTCAGTTGCTGGATTCACACCCGGCTTTTGGGAGTAGTTCCACTTCGCATGGCACCTAGTAATGCACGACTAGGTGCCATGCTTCATTGCTAAAGATTGTCCATGTCATAGATCTTCAACGAGTTGCTGGTTCTCCGTCGTCAAAATTCTGAAAACACGACATGCGAGGTAAAATTGACTGATGGCGGACGATGCTCGAATAGAGCGAATTTTTCGCATCACGACACCCGACCAAGACGAGGTTGAGACCGTCGCGTTTTGGGCCAAGCAAAGTCCAAACGAACGACTTGCCTATCTTGAGCGACTTCGCACAGCGCGGAATCTCAGAAGAGGACGCAGTGAACATGATCGTTAGCGGTTTCTGCAAGGACGTTTTCCAGGTGCTGCCGATGGAGTTCGCAGTTGAGGCGCAAAAACTGCTTGCCGTGAGTTTGGAGCATTCGGTAGGGTAGTCCCCTTCATGCCTCAGCAGTGACCCCTACTGCTGAGGCCCTGAAGAATCAGTCTAAGTCCCTCGGAACCACCTTCCCCCCCAACTGTTGCACGAGATCCAGGTGGTCTGTGGCGTGCCAGAGTTCCACGATCCGGCCGTCCCTCAGACGAAAGAGGTCTATGCCGGGAACGGCGAACGCATTTCCAGCGCCGGGAAGCCCCAACCAGGGTTGCACCTGAGCGCCGACGTACGTAACACGGGAGGCGATCCGATCCGGTGCGATTTCGAGAATCTCCTCAACCCGCGCCTCGAAAGGTTGAAACTTCTCGCGCCAACGGTCAGCCGCCCGTTGGAACGCACCAATGTCGAAGGGTTCTCCGTTCTCCGTGGCATCGCTCGCAAACAGATCGGACAGCAGTTCTGAACGACCCTCGCTCCAAACATCGCGCCAAAAAGATTCAACGACTTCACGGTTGGTTCGGTTCACAGCAGCTGAATTATACGTGAGGGATGAATGGGCAGTCGATGCGCAAGCACTCCCAGCTGTGATAATGTTACATTCGATGGGTCAGTCGCGAACGACTGAGTCCACTCGAACGTCACCGCAGGCGTCAATCGTGTTGAGCGCGAGGGTCAGGCTCTGCTCCACGCTCACGCGGTCGACGCCCACGCACGCCACACCGACTACCGCGACGTTCCACAGGTCGTGATCCCCCACCTCGGCCACTGAAAGGTGCAAATCCCGGCGCAGGCGGTCGATCAGTGAGCGCAAGACCCGCCGCTTTTCTTTAAGCGAACGGCACCCGTCCATCCGCAAGTGCACTTCCAACGAGCCGACGACCATTTGATCAACTCATTATGAGGAGGCCCAAGACGGCGACACCGAAATAGGTCGCAAGGGTGGCGGCGCCAGCGTAGTCTTTAGCGATCCTTTGTCCCGCGAAGAGCATGACAAGCGCCAGACAAGAGAGGCCAAGGCCGATGACCGCCCACTGTGTGCGTCCCAACATCAGCACGACCACCCCCACCCCGCTCGCCGCTCCGGCCGACATTTCGACGACGGTCATGACGCTCAGGAGAGCGGGCACCATTGCTTTCATGGGTGACTTCGCGAAGTGCGGTTGCATCCACGCGAGGTTGCCGTTGAAGTCGAAAATCTTATCGAGCCCCGATTGCAGGAACAACACCGCGAAGAACGCGCACACAAAAATCCTTGCCAGCGCGAGGGGATCGAGCCATTCCATTGTTATGGGTTGGGACGTGGAGGGAGAAGCGTTGGATTCCCTACCTATCGCGCCCTCACCCCTGCCCCTCTCCACCAGAGCGGAGAGGGGTCTCAGACTTCAAACTTGACGCCTTGAGCGAGCGCTGGGCGGTCAGTGCCGAAGTAGGTGGTCGAAGTCTGGCGGCGCATATAAGCGCGCCAGGAGTCGGAGCCGGACTCGCGTCCCCCCCCTGTCTCCTTTTCTCCACCGAACGCGCCGCCTATCTCTGCGCCGCTCGTGCCGATGTTGACGTTTGCGATTCCGCAGTCGCTATTGCGCTTGAAGTACTCCGCCTCGCGGACGTCGGTGGTCATGATCGCGCTGCTCAAGCCCTGGGGAACTGCATTGTGCATATCCAGCGCGTCTTCGATCTTGCGGTAGGGGATGAGGTACGTGAGCGGGGCGAAGGTCTCGACAT
>CAYYZP010000054.1:0-6461 GCA_964476165.1 uncultured Fimbriimonadaceae bacterium | reverse complement strand
CGCGAGCAGCACCGCTCCCATGCTCGCAGCCTGGCCCACGCACATAGTCGCGACGTTAGGCTTGATCATCTGGATCGTGTCGTAGATCGCCAAGCCTGCGCTCACCGACCCGCCTGGACTATGGATATAAAACTCGATGTCCTTGTCCGGGTCTTCCTTTTCCAGGAACAGAAACTGAGCGATGAGCAGGTTGGCGACGTAGTCGTCGACGGGGGTGCCGAGGAACACGATCCGATCCTTGAGGAGCCTGGACCAAATATCGTAACTGCGCTCGCCCCTGGCAGACTGCTCAATGACGAACGGGACGCTCAAAAAACTTTCCTTCATTAGTCTTGTTCCTTGGTCTCTTGAATACTCATTATCGGCTTCAATTGAGGCAGATTTCAGGTCAATTTGGACTCAATAGCCACCTTATCTACGGCCGCCCCTCGCTTCAGGGTTGCCAGAACCCGTCGGGAGGTCGACTTCGGAGACGACAGCCGTATCCTCGAGCAGGGTCAATACCTTAGCATACATGGCCCTGTGGGAGACTTCCTGCTGGATGGCTCTAGCGTTCTCCTTGGCGAACCTCTTGAGTTCGTTCTCTGGAATCTGGTTTTCGCGCACGATTCGGAGGAACTGGGCGTTGACGTCCTGGGTCGTTATTGTCAGTCCTTCGAGCCTGAAAATCTTGTCGACGACCTGGGCCCGGTGGACCTCGGCTCTTGCCTGGTCTCGGACGACGTCCATGAATTTTTCTTCTGTCATGCCATTGCGTTCGGCGACTTCGGCGAACGAACTGCCTGCGTCCTCGGACTCCTTTTTGATTGAGGCGACTCTTCTTTCTGCGACGTTTTCCCAGTAAGTATCTGGGACGTGGACCTCGCTGAGGGCCATGACCTGCTCCAGGAGCCGCTCGTGCAGCATCTCGGTCGCCATCTGTCCCTTTGCGTTCTGGATGTACTGACGGATGTTTTCACGCAGTTGGTCGAGGTTGGTGAGGTTGAGGGTCTTTGCGAACTCGTCGTCGAGTTCAGGCATTTCGACGGCGCTTACGTTTTTGACCGTGATCGTACATTGCACCGTTCTGCCTGCGAGGTCGGCTTCCTGAAATCCCTCAGGAAATCCAAGGCTTGCGGACTTGATGTCGTCGGGGCTCATTCCTTCCAGGGACTTGTCCAGATCTTCGAACGTCTGGCCGGCGACCACCACGAAGTTTCGTCCTTCGCCATCCTCTCCGTCGACCTTGATGTTGATTAAAGCGTTGTCGCCTTTTTTGATGCCGCGCTGCACAGCCTTTTTCGTCCCGCTCCTGCTCCGTAGTTCGTCGATCTGGCGATCGATTTCGTCTTCTGCGACGGTCACCTTGAATTTCTCAGCCAAGAGCCCCTTGTACTCACCAAGCGCGACTTTTGGGGCGAGCGGGACTTTGACGGTGTACTCACACTTTGCGGCGGCGCGGTCGAAAACCACTCCGACGATCGAAGCCTGCCCCACCATCTCTAG
Source organism: uncultured Fimbriimonadaceae bacterium (assembly GCA_964476165.1). Lineage (GTDB taxonomy): Bacteria > Armatimonadota > Fimbriimonadia > Fimbriimonadales > Fimbriimonadaceae > JADFMN01. Next base: position 4,976 of record CAYYZP010000054.1, on the reverse strand, counting down.
CCCTTCTGCCGCTATGGCGGATTTGAAAGTGATGTTGACCGTTTCTTCCTTTGCGAGTTCGTCGATGTGCTCGGGGGACGTCATTTGCTCGATCACAGAGAGCGGGGCGGTTCCGGGCCGAAAGCCTGGCACTCTTACCCTCTTTGAGAGCGCCTTGATCGCCTTCTTGACCCCTGCATCGACTTGCTCAGGGCTGCACGTGACGGTGAGGTTTACAGTGCAGGGGTTGACGTCTTCTCGGACGACGCGCATGGAGGACGGAGCGGTAGCGCTCATGGGTGGGTCGATTTTACCTTTGGACTGGTCTTCGCTGGGCGGATCGCCACGCCGTAGGAACGGTTTCGAGGACGTCGGTGAGGGCAGGCTCAATGTCTTGAAAATTGAACCTGAATCCCCTAGCTACGGCGATTTCGGGGATGGCTCTTTGGCCCGTCAGCAGCATTTCGGGCTCCATGCCCATCGCCGCAGATAATAGCCTGACGATCGGGGCTGGAACAGCTGGCAACGGGGGACGGCAATAAATCTTCCGGAAGTGGTCGGTCATTTCTTTGTTGGTGACCGGGCTTGGGGCCGTGGCATTCACAGCGCCAGTCACGGGTTCTGAGAGGCACCAATCCACCATGCGGACGAAGTCTTGCCAGTGGATCCAACTGAGGAACTGGCGTCCTGACCCGAGGGGCGCGCAAACGCCCATCTTTGTGGCCAGCGACATGATTTTGAGAATTTGGAGGCTCGGGCCGAGCACGACACCGATTCGCAGACACACCCTTCGCGTTTCCGGTGTGCGAGCGGTGAGACATTCATGTTCCCAAGCCTTGCAAAGTTGCGCAAGCCTTGTATTTCCAGTACGCGTAGCCTCGACGACCTCGCGGTCGCCCGTGTCGCCGTAGAAGCCGGTCGCGCTCGCGTTGATCCACACTTTGGGGGGGGACTGGCACATTGATATTGCGTGGCCGATCGCGCGAGTACTGAGGATGCGCGAAGACTCGATCTCTGCCCAGTTTTTTGCCGTCCATTTTTTGAGCACGGGAGTTCCGCAGAGATTGATGACGGCGTCCGCTTTTTCGAGCACACTTGCCCAGTCGCCTACGGTCTTCGCGTCCCAAACGATGCGGCCCGGCCCTGCAGTTCTGCTGAGGACGACGACTTCGTTGGCGCGATCGGTGAGGTGTTTGGTGACGAGCAAACCGAGTTGGCCCGTACCTCCCGCAACGACGATCTTCATTCTTATTCTTTTGTCCATTCGGCGAAGAGTTCTTGCTCGAGGCCCAAGTTCTGGACGATCCTGGCGACGACAGAGTCTGCAAGTTCTTCGAGGTTTTGCGGCTTGTGGTACCACGCGGGGCATGCGGGGAGGATGGTCGCACCCGCCTCAGCAAGAGCGGTGAGGTTGCGGAGCATGACGAGGTTCCACGGCATTTCGCGCGGGACGACGATCAGTTTGCGGCCTTCTTTGAGGCAGACGTCTGCGGCTCGGGCTGTGAGACTGTCGCTTACCCCATTGGCGATGCGTCCGATCGTGCCCATGCTGCACGGCACGATGACCATTCCGTCGTGCTTGAACGAGCCGCTGGCGGGGGGCGTGAAATAGTCTTTTTCATCGCACATTACGATGTTTGGATGTTCTGCGCCTAGCCACTTTGCGGTCGAGAACGGGATTCTTTCTATGGTGACGCCGAGTTCGGTACGCGCGACGTCGATCGCCTGGTTCGAGACCATGAGATAGATTTCCTCGTACCTTTGAGCTACGAATCTTAAAAAGCGCTGTGCGTAAATCGCTCCGCTCGCGCCCGTGACCGCGACCACTAGCCTCTTGGGCATCTTGTGAATGAGTCTACGTCATCGCGTTGAACGTCCCTGCTATTGGAATGGGTATCCCGGCTGAAGAAAGGACCGCTATAATGGAGCCGATCCCGGAAGTTCGGGCCGGCCCGTGGTCCAAGAAGGCGCTTTGGATCATCCTTGGTGCTTCGTTGGTGCTACGGGTGGCCTGGATGTTTTCTGTCAACACGATGCCCGTGACGGACTATTGGTGGTACTACGAGCGGGCAGTCGGGATCGCTTCTGGCCAAGGGTATTCGGTCGACGGTGCCCCCACCGCGTATTGGCCTGTGGGCTTTTCGAGTTTTTTGGCGACGTTCTTCTTTTTTCTTAAGCCTTCTATTACGCTTGCGAAGATTTTGAATTTGCTTTTGGTGATGGGTTCTCTTGCGTTGACTTTTCGTATCGCGCATAGATTGTTTCTGTCTAACGCCGTTGCGGTGGTTTCGACTGTCGCGCTGTCGTTGCACTTCAATTGGATCGCTTATTCGGGGATATTAGCGAGCGAGCCGCTTTACACTTTTTTGACCTTGTATGGGACGTGGTGTCTGATGACGACCGAGGACGTTTGGGGGAAGACAGTGATTGGGGGCTTTGCGTTCGGCCTCGCGGCGCTCGTGCGTCCGCAGGCGGCGCTGCTGCCGTTGCTCGTGTTGCTTTTCGCGCCTGACCGGATTCGGCACAGGAGTATGTCGTCGGCTGTGATCGTCGCATGTTCTATGGTCGGGCTTGTGATTGTGCCATGGGCCGCGCGCAACTGGAAAGTGATGGGGGGGGTCGCGCCAGTGAGCACGAACATGGGAGACAACCTGCTCATCGGGAACAATCCGCGCGCGACGGGCTCGTACATGAACCCGCTTGAGATCGACGGCTCGTTTGCGTCTGACGAGATTGCTCGGAACAGTTATTCGACACGAGCCGGGCTTGAGTTTGCGTTTGAGAATCCATCGGAGACCGTTCAACGCTGGCCCGCAAAGGTGTGGGGCACTTTTGGACGCGCATCGGACGGGCCATATTGGTCGTTCATGAAGGTTGCGGGCCAAATGACGGTGCCGGGAGGGGGGGGGGACAAGGCTTTGTTCCTGTTTTCGCGGCGCTATGCTGATTTATATCATGGACTTTTGGTCGGTTTGTTCGTGGTCGCGGTGGGGGCATTGGCGGTGTTTCGGAAAAGGTTCTCGCACATGTTTCGTGTGCCTCGGCTTGGGTTTGTACTGCTGGCTTATACGGCGGTGTTGTCGATGGTTTTCTTTGGGAACCCTCGTTTCGCATTTCCGGTGCTGCCCTATTTGTGCATGTACGTGGCGGCGTTCCTTGTGCTCGTGTGGACTTCGTTGGTGCGGTCCGGCGCGGCGAGTCGCAATTCTATTCTGGATGTGTGAGTGTCCTTAGCCTTCAACCCACTCACGGGTTGAGGGTAGTTTTCGCCATAGAATCACGAAATCCTCAGGCCCTGAGGGGATTGAGGGACAGGATTTGGACTCCTGAGGTGCGTGCCCCCCCCGAACGGCTTCCTCGAAGGCGCTCAGGATGACGTTCGAGGGGGGGGCTAGACAGCGTCAGCCGATGTTTTCCCAAACGAACTCGGTGAGGTAGACGACGAGGACGGGGCCTGTCTGTGAGTGCCATTCGGGATTGGGCTCTCCTGTGGGGGCAGGCTCTTCTTTCTTTGCGCCCTTCCCTTCTGGCTTTGGCTCGATCCGATGAAAAACTTCGTTGACGGCCGCCGCGATCTTTTCTTTGATGGCCCGTTCGCCATCAGCGGAGGTCATACTTTCGGCGGTCTGTTGGGCCAAGACTTCGCGGATGGCGTCGACGTAAGGCGCTATCGTCTCGATTCCAGGTCCCTTGCCGTGGCCGCCCGCCTCGAAAAGCGCGGTTCCCTTTGCAAGATTGACGAGGACGTTGGCTTTGAGATACATGGTCCCGTCGCGCGTGTTGACGAGGAACGGGCCGAGGTTGACGATGGCTGTGTGGTCGCCGAGTTCGATCGCGGGCTTCGTTTCGACCTTACCTCCCTTTGACGCTTTCATGCCGAAGAAACCGCCGCCCAAAAGGACGATTGCGAGCACGAGGAAAAGCGGCAGTTTGCCTTTCTTGCCTTTGCCGGCCTTCTTTGTCTTGCCTCCTTTTGGCTCTTCTTTCGCTGGTGCTTTGTCCTTTGAGGGTGCTCTTTCTTCTGCCATTCCTTGGCTCCGAGTCTGTTTTTCCGTGTTTCCCGGCAAAAATCACATCGGCAGGGCTACGAGGCCCAAGAGATTGCCAGAAGAGGCGGTTTGGGTTCAAACTGGTCAGGTGAGCCCGATTGAGACTTTAGAGGCTGAGGCCAAGAACGAGATTGGCGCAGCGAAGACTTCTGCCGACCTTCGAGCGATCGAGATCAAATACCTTGGGAAACAGGGTTCGCTGACCGGGTTGATGCGTTCGGTGGGGGCAATGGCGAAAGAGGAGAGGCCGGCTTTTGGCGCTGCGGTCAATGCGGCGAAAGATCGATTGCAAGGACTCATTGATGGCGGCCTTGATCGGTTGACTTCGAAGGAACTTACCAAGCAGTTCGAGGCCGAGCGGATCGATGTGACGATGCCATCGCGCCCTGCCTCTGCCGGACTTGAGCACGTGCTGCAACTGACGATCAACAAGATCAAGAAGACGCTCGGGTCGCTCGGATTCACATACTATGAAGGGCCGGAACTTGAAGAGTTCAAATACAACTTTGACGCGCTGAACTATCCGTCGAACCATCCGGCGATGGACGACCAGGACACTTTTTTTGTGACCGACGACACGCTTTTGCGCACACAAGGAACCGCGATCCAAGGCAGGATTTTCGAGCAGTACAAACCGCCGTTTCGTTTTTTCACAGTCGGTCGTACGTTCCGTAACGAGGCGGTGGATCGCACGCACGGCCACACTTTTCATCAGGTTGACGCGTTTATGGTGGACGAGGGGATATCGATGGCGCACCTCAAGGGGACGCTGCGCGCGTTCGCGTCGGACATGTTCGGCGAGGGTGCGCACGTGCGGTTCCGTCCTGACTTTTTTCCTTTCGTCGAGCCCGGTGTGGACTATTCGATCTCGACCCCGAAACTTTTTGGCGGCAAGTGGGTGGAGTTGGGGGGGGCAGGGCTGGTGCATCCGAACATCTTGGAGCGATA
>CAYYZP010000053.1:0-4211 GCA_964476165.1 uncultured Fimbriimonadaceae bacterium | reverse complement strand
GGGCCAGGAACGTCGCGATGAAGAGAGAGCGCTTGCGCCTTCTCATCGAGAATAAACGTGCTTGGTGATGTCAGGGTCGCTCCGGACCTTTTCAGCCGCCGCCTCGCACCGGTCCACGAACTGCTTCGCCGTGATCTCCTTGTTGAAGAACGCGGTGAAGGCGTTTTGCGCCTCTGTGTCAAAGTCCTTGTACCAGTTGCGGTACTGCGTCATCCAGACGACCTTCGAGTCGGCGAGCGCCTTCGCTGGTGCTTGCAGCAGGGGGGGGAGTTCGATGTCGTTCGCGCCCTTGATCGCCATCAGCGTGCTCTTCTCCTTCACGAACTGTTGCGCCTTCTCTTTGCTCGTGATGTATTTGAAGTAGTCGATCGCCTCGTTCGGATGTTTCGCCTTGGCTGGGATCGAGAACGGCTCGATGCCGATTCCCAGCGCGGTGGAGTCTTTCGCGTCGGCTGGCACGGGCGGCAGCATGAACTCCATCTCTCCCGCGTCGGGGTCAGTAGCCTTGATACTTGGAATCTGCTCCTTCATCTCGGAGTAAAGCCACGATCCGCAGGGAATCATGGCGACTTTGTTGTTTAGGAACTCGGTCTGTGACTGGGTGTGGCTCAGGCCGATGGCGCCGCTCTGGAAGTAGCCCTTGTCCCGGAGTTCGGCCACCCTTTCGGCTGCGCGGAGTGCGGCGGGAGAGTTCCAGGCGCCCGGTTTCATCTGTTGCATGGCGTCGTACGCTTCGATGCCGCCCGCGCTAATGGTCCAAGGGATGAGGAAACCCGACCACATGTAATACGGGTACTGGCCCTGGAACGTGATCGGCGCGATCCCGTCTTTCTTGATTGTTGCGCACAACATCAAAAGGTCTTCGTATGTCTTGGGGACTGTCCAGCCCTTTTTCTTGAAGAGCACGGGGTTGTACCACCAGCCATTGAGGTTGACGTGATACGGCATGAGGTACTGCTTGCCGTCGTTCTGTCCGAGGACCATGAATTTTTCCTCGAACGCGTCGCGCCATTTTCCTGTGCCGTCTGCGCCCGGAGTTTCAAGTGCAGAGTTGAGGTCCGTGAGTTGATCCTCATAGAGGAGTTTCCACTCGTCCATTCCCCACCCGTTCCAAGCCATGTCAGGCACGTCGCCGCTGACGTAGCGCGGTTGCAACTGTTCCCACACTCGGTTGCTGCCCCACACTTTGACTTCGACGTCCGGGTGCTTTTCGTTGTACTCCTTGGCGGCCTGTTGGAAGAAGTCGATGCCGTATCCGCCGTCGAACGAGGCGAACTCGACCGGGGTCTTCGTCGAAGCGGCTTCTTCGCCTTTGCATCCGAAAAGAAGGGCGAGGGTGAGTAAAGGCCAGAATCGGAGTCTCATGGTTTGTCCTCGGGCGAGTTTACACGCTCGGACAGGACACAACGCTTTTATCCCTCAACCCACTCTTGGGTTGAGGGTAGTTCGCTTGATTGAGAACAGGACACCCTCAATCCCTAAGGGGATTGAGGGATAACATGGCGGCAATCTTGACTAGCGGGGGCAAATTGTTCCCCAAAAAACATCGATGGCCAAGACGAAATCGAAGTGGTTCAAATATGCAGGGCTCGTCCTGATCGGCACGTTCGCCTATCAATGTTCGATCATTTTCCATCCCGGCCTTGAGGTGCACCCCATTGATTGCACGATTTACGGGATTTATGTCGATGGCAACCGAAAAGTGTTCGCACTACGATACTTTATCGCTGTGGAACCGGGTTACCACGAGTTCAAGGTGTACACGAACGAGGGAGTAGCAGAGGAAACGCTCCTAGTGCCAAAAGAACGCGAGTCTTATCTTTGGGTGAGTGGCGGCGGGCACGGCCCGCCAAAGATATATATCACCGATTGAGAAAAGCACACCCTCAATCCCTGAGGGGATTGAGGGATAAGAGTTACATTTTCTCAGGCCGGTCGACCAGGAGGCCGACCCTCCATCTTGATTACAGCAGTTCCTTAAGATTTCCGTTGCTGTCGCCTAGGGTCTCCACGTCGACGCCGACCTTGTCGAGCATCGTCACGAAGAGGTTGTTCATCGGTGTGTTCTTCGGAAACTGGAAGTGCTGTGCGCCAGGCAACCGCCCTCCTCCCCCGCCGCAAAGGAGCAGCGGCAGGTCGTCGTGGTTGTGCCGGTCGCCGTCGCTGATCCCAGCGCCGTAAACGATCATCGAATTGTCCAGCAGCGTGCCCTCGGGTTCTTTGATGGATTGCATCTTCTTGAGGATGTACGCAAGTTGTTCGACGTGGTACGAATCGATCTGCTTCTTCTTTTTGAGTTTTTCTGGATCCTTGCCGTGGTGCGAAATGTCGTGGTGCCCTTCTGTAATTTCGATCTCTCGATACGGCCTGTTGCTGCCGTCGTTCGCGAACATGAGCGTGCAGACGCGGGTCATGTCGGTCTGGAACGCGAGCACCATCATGTCGCCCATCAGTCTGATGTGCTCGCCGCGGTCGCGGGGGACGCCCCTCTCGGGAACGTCCGCCCCCGCCAACGCCAGTGAGACGTCCGCCTGCTCGAACGAAAACAAACGCCTTTCGATCTCTCGCACGCTTTCCAGGTACTCATCGATCTTTTGTTGGTCTCGCAGCCCAGTCTGCCTGCGCAAGGTTTCGGCGTCTTCGAGCACGAAGTCGAGCACGCTCTTCTTGTAGAGGTCGCGCTTTGCCTTGGACTCTGCCTTTACGAGTTCATCACCCCCCCCGAACAGGCGCTCGAAGACCGCCCTGGGACTGACCTCCTTGGCGTTCGGCGTGCTCGCGCCGCGCCACGAGACGCTGCTGGAATACGCGCAAGAGTAGCCCGAGTCGCAGTTGCCCGCCATCGCGCCCGCTTCGCACCCAAGTTCCAAAGAAGCGAATCTCGTTTTTTGTCCAATTGCCTGCGCCGCGACCTGGTCGACCGAGATTCCGGCCTGGATATCGGCCCCGTCCGTCTTTTTCGGATGGACTCCGGTCAGCCATGTGGCCGTCGATCGTGCGTGGTCGCCCGGCCCATCGCCGAGGTCGAAAGCGTTGCGCTGGGCGAGACCAGTGAGGACGCTGACCGAGCCGCGCACAGAAGCCATGGGCCGAAGGATTTCTGGAAGTTCGAACCCTGCCCCCACCGCCGATGGCGTCCAGAACTCCATGTTCACACCGTTCGGGACGAACAGAAACGCCATCCTGTTTGGTCGCACATACGCCGATTGTACAAGCGCCGTCAGCGGCAACATGGATTCGAGCATCGGAAGAGCGATCGTTGTTCCGATGCCTTTCAGAAACGTCCTTCGTGGAATCGTGTTCATGGTTCGACCAGCCTCTTGCGAAAGGCGTCGCTCGTCACAATGCCCTTCACGATCTCTGAAAACTTATATCCGTTCTTGACGCACCGTTGCTGGATTCTCTCGACAGCCTTCTCGTCTTCTTCAGTCAGTCCGCGCCCGAGCGCGTAGGTCAGCATCTTGACCGATAGCACCTTGGCGAAGTCCTGCTTGTGCGAGAGCAGGTACTTTCTCAATCCTTGCGGACCGTCGAACTTCGTGCCGTCGGGTAGTTGCCCTGAATCGTCGATCGGCCACTTTCCGTCGCTTGTGCGCCAGCGGCCCACGCCATCGAAGTTTTCCAGGCTGAACCCGAGCGGATCGAGCCTTGAGTGGCAACTCGCGCAAGCGGGATCGGTGCGGTGCCGCTCCATGCGAGCGCGCAGTGGCGCCTCCTCCATCGCTTTCGTGTCCTCGGCGATCACACCGACATTGGGTGGGGGCGGTGGGGGCGAGCCACCGATGATGTTTTCGAGGATCCACTTGCCTCGTTTGACGGGAGAAGTCCTGTTGGGGTTGCTCGTCAGTGTCAGCGCGCTGCCTTGTGTGATCAACCCCCCCCTGTTAGGATCGTTGAACTTAGTCTTTACAAAAGTCTCCCCCACCGGGCCGGATACTTTGTAGTGTTTGGCCAGTCGTTCATTGAGAAACGTATAGTCGGCATCGATAAAATCGATGATGCTCTTGTCCTGTGAGACGACGTGCATGAAAAACGACTTGGTTTCAGTGGTCATGTCTGACCGGAGTTGGTCGGACCAGCCGTTGAAGATGCGCGGGTCGGGCGACAGTGTGTCCAGAAGCCTGAGGTTCAGCCATTGCGCCGCGAAACCGTCGGCCAGCGCCCATGACTTGGTGCTGTTGAGCATTCTCTCGGCTTGTTCTTCAAGAACC
>CAYYZP010000052.1:0-1622 GCA_964476165.1 uncultured Fimbriimonadaceae bacterium | reverse complement strand
GAGCGCACGCGCGAGATCGGACTGAGGAAGGCGGTAGGGGCGAAGAAGAACGCGATCCTCACGCAGTTCCTCGTCGAGTCCGCAATGCTTTCGCTCGTCGGCGGACTGATCGGAATGTCCACCGCGTACGGGTTCGGCACATTGATCACCGTCGTCACCAAGGCAACGAGTTGGCCGAACAGCGATGGTCTGATTACACCGTTTCCGGTCATGGCGGCGCTCGTTGCAAGTTCGTTTTCGGCGCTCATCGGCGTGGTGTTTGGCCTTTATCCGGCCATGCGCGCCGCACAACTGAGCCCCATTGAGGCGCTGCGGTCAGAGTAGTAAAAGAAAATTGCCCCACCTTGCGGCGGGGCGAATATATATGGCTTTGATCGTGATGTATGTGGTCCGAATGCTGAACGACCGTCAAGGGTTTGAACCAGCCGTTCTTCGGACAACAAGATTATAACACGGAATTCGGGACATAGGGCTAGAAAAGAAAAGAAAGCCTTAAAATCGACTTAAAAAGGACTCTGGTAGCGGAGGTCAGACTCGAACTGACGACCTAACGGGTATGAACCGTTTGCTCTAACCAACTGAGCTACTCCGCCGAGACGACTCTATTTTGCCCTAATTCCGGTCCCTAATCAAGCAGATCGGCCTGATCGGGCCCGTAGAATAGGCGGCAATGCTCTTTCTGATCCTAGCCCATCTTGTCCGACAGGACGACATCCATGAATTGGACGCGCTGGCACGGAACAGAGACGTCAAAGGGCTTGTTCGTTTTTCGCGCCCTGGTCTTGTCGAGAGCGGAGCGTTCAAGTTTCTCGAAGAGAACGGGCCGTACGGCACAGGCCGATTTGGGTGGCACGCCTTTCGGCTCGACGATCCGGTGGGTGGCGCGTCTTACGTGGTGTTCGGCACTCGGATCACTACGGAGGATTACGGCGAGTTTGTGTTCTCGCTCAAAGATGGCAAGATCGACTCGCTCGTCGATGAACGCGCGAGCCGAGGATACACGGTCGAACACTATGACTTTGACTTGAGGTTCGACCCACAAGAAAAATCAGCGGAGATCAAGTGCGATGTAAGACTCAACAAAGCCGAAGGCTCAGAAAAGTGCGTCCATTTTCGAATCTCGCCGCACTATCAGGTTTCGCATGTCAGTGACGAGAAGAGCGCGCCAATCCCGTTCTCACAAGCGTCCGGCGTCGTGAGCGTTGCGGTCGAAAAGTTAGGTAGATCGACGATAACGCTTGCCTATGAGGGGATTGTCGACCAACCAAGATTCGCAGGCGCGATCACCGAGAAGGAAGTCATGCTGACCAACGATTATTGGTGGCCGATGGTCGCGCGCGGTCCGGCGACGTTTACGACCGCGACCCGCGTCCCGAAGGAGTGGATCGTCGTCGCGCAGGGAAAGAAGACGGACCACGAGATAAGAGGAAATGAGCGACTGGTGGGTTATCGGATGGACGTTCCCGTCAGTTATTTGAGCCTTTCCGCTGGCCCGTTCCTACACGCTGAAAAGAAAGTCGGGAGGATCAATTATCATGTGTGGTCCACGGCGATGTCGCCAGAGGACATGCGCCTTCAACTCGAACTCATGCCTCCAGTTGTCGAGTTCTACGAGAGGTTCG
>CAYYZP010000051.1:0-1964 GCA_964476165.1 uncultured Fimbriimonadaceae bacterium | reverse complement strand
AGCAGTTCTTTCAAAGAGACCAAGAGCGAGACGAACGGCCCGATCCCATCGGGCGGCAAAGGAAAACAGACGATCGTGATGCGTCAGGTCGGAATGCAGGAAGTAGACACTGACTCGGGCCGAATGACCGGAGTCGCCATCGAATCGCTCACGACGTGGAAGGGGGCGCAGATCACATCGACGACCTGGTGGAAACCGGGAGTCGGGTTCGTGCGTCAGCGCCAGGTATTCACGACCGCAAAGGGCTCTGCAGAGATTTTGATGAAACTAAAGAGTTACTCGTTCCCATAGGAGAAACAGATGAATCGATTAGTTATTGTGATTGTGCTGGCCAGTCTTCTGGCATTCGTCGGATGCAACAAGGACAAGACTGCGGATCCTGCTGACAAGCCGCCTGTCCCTAACGTTGTCGGCAATTCGGGGAAGAGCGGGCTTGTCGTGCCTGATTCGCTCAAGTCAGCCGCCTACTCGTATCTTGGACTCGACGAACTAAAGAGCCTCACTTATGACGTATCGACAGGACTCGACCTGCCGCCGACAGAGATGATCCAGACGATAGCGTTGACCTCAGTCGAAGGCGACAAGGCCACCTTTGAAGTCAAGCGCATATCGAGCATCCCCAACATGGGCGACCAGACGATTGAACTCAATCCTGATGGCGTGTTTACTCTCAAAGTGACGATGGGTACGTTGAGCAAGCCCGCACTGGAACTTCCAAGCGACGTCGCCGTCGGAAAAGAGTGGACCTCAAGCATGGAACTCACGAGCGCGAGCCAATCGCTCGAGGTCACTGCCAAGAGCAAGGCGACCAAAATTGAAAAGGTCAAAGTCAAGGCGGGAGAGTTCGAGTGCATCCGCATCGAATCAACGGTGAAGACTAAATCCACGATGGCTGGATCGAGCGACGTCAATTCTTCCTCCGGATCGATCGTTACTTTTTATGCGCAGGGGATCGGCCTTGTCAAACTCGACCTGAAGGGCAAGATGGCCGACGGATCGGACTCCAATATGCGTTACGAACTGACCAAGATCGAAGGGTAGTGATGCTGACGCTCCTTCTTTCGTACTCACTTCTTGGCGAGCAGGAGACAGACGCCATCGAGTTTTTCCCAATGGTCGCGGGAAGTTCGTGGGCCTATCTGGATGTAAACGATGGGGGACGGTTCGAGACGACGGACACGGTGCTCGTTGAAGAGGAAGTCTCCGGGACGCACTGCACACCGATCACGACTTCGTTCGGCGGCAAAGAGGTCGATCGTGCGTACTACGCCGTCAAGGGCGGTGAGATCCACATCGTCGCGTTTGATAGACGCAACCCGTTGACGTCATCTTACGCGGTTTTGAGGAGCCTGGGGGGGGACGGTAAGTGGACGCACGACGGCGAGACCTTTATGCACGGCGCACCGGCCGACATGAGCCTGAAGGGAAGGGTCTCGAAGGGCAAAGACGAATCATTCGACGGTCAAGCGGTGGAAACTCTCGTGGTGACGCTTGAAATGAAAGTTCTCGAAAAGTTTGGCACACCGATTACGAGCGTCCACACCGCAGTCTATGGTCGCGGGATCGGACTTCTTCGCAGTGAATCCAAAGTCAAGTTGAAAAAGAGAACCGAGCAGTCATCTAGGCGGCTTCTTGCGTACCATAGAAAGGTCTCGCCATGAAGTATGCGATAGCCCTTGTGTTATTGGTCGCGGTCATTGTGACTGCGGTCGGTTGCAACTGCAGTCCTGCAAAGCACGCGGTATCGACGCACTATGCGCGAAACGACGATGTCAAGCCGCAGATACAGCCATACACCAATGCATACTTTCTCCCAGTCGGCATCATCATTGAATCGGTGATGACGGCCAAAACTTCGCCCGGTGCAGTGGACTTTGAACTCCACTCCAAAGGGATCTTGATGGACGTTGAACGCTACCGGTTTTCCGATACAAAGTTCGAATACGTCGGCAACGACAATGAAG
>CAYYZP010000050.1:0-5140 GCA_964476165.1 uncultured Fimbriimonadaceae bacterium | reverse complement strand
TAGCGGTTCCAAAGCGCGGGTAGGTGACGGGGGCGATCGTGGCGACCTTTTTTTTCCAAAGGATATCGGCGGCCTTGCCCGCGTCGCCTTGGACGACGATGTCGAGGTCGTTACCGACCTTGCGGCCCAGGAGCCTGTCGCGGACCGCGCCGCCGACGAGCCATGCGCTGCCCTCGAACTCGGTACCCCGCAACGCCTCCTTGATCTTGTCAAGGACCAGACTCGTCATCGATGGAGGAATTATGCGACATTTTGGGGATTGGCGGGTAGCGGCGGGAAGGGATTGAGGTCGAGCGTCAAGCGTCGAGGGTCATTGGTGATGGGCTTAATTGAAGGCAGTCCGTTGTACTTCGAATCGGGTTCGTCGGACAAAATGTCCGAGTGCCGAGGTACGGGCCAAACGCCTGTGCTCTGAAGATGCCAATCGGCACTTCGCACGGCCTGCCCCTCCCGGAGTCGGCGACAAACCGTGGCACCCGATCGTGTACCTTTGCCGTGGTACGATCGTTGATAGAATCGTGGGGATTCAGCTCAGATGGGAGAGCGACCCGATTGCCTCGGGAACGTCACGGGATTGAGCCCCGATCCCGGAGAAATCCCATTTTCCAGGGTAACATTTGCTCGCACCACGTGGGGATTTAGCTCAGCTGGGAGAGCGCTTCCATGGCATGGAAGAGGTCACGGGTTCGAGCCCCGTAATCTCCACCAATATTTTTTCGTGTTCACTGTGTACATTCTTCAAAGCACGGTTGTCGATAAGTTCTATGTCGTGCAAGTATAGGACTTAGACGTTCGGGTCGGCGAGCACAACCCGGACCGCTCAAAATCTACAAGGGCAGACCTTCCTTGGAAAGTCGTTTACGCCGAGCAGTTCACAACTCGCAGCGAGGCGCTCGCGCGGAAGAGACAGATCAAATCTTGGAAGTCGAGAAAGGCGATCCGTGATCTGGCTGGGCTCTGAATTGGGAGAGCTCCTCGATTGAATCGGGAAGGTCACGGGTTCGAGCCCCGTAATCTCCGCCACTTTTTCGGATCCGGGCTGTTGCTCCTTTTGCTAAAGGTATGACTTACTAAGGCTCTTCGAGGCTGTACGCCATGCCCCACGCTACGTGTTCATATATCTTGTGTGAGAATCCGCTCGACACTGTGCTTTGAGTGGGAGGAACCAAGAGGATAAAGACGGAAGTTGGCTCAGGCTCACCAATATCCTGCCCTTGCCATCGCGACGCCATGAGAATATTGGAATATGACTTGGATCGGTATAAGACGGGCGAATCTAGCCTCATCAAGTGCCATCGAAGCAGACTGTCTCCACAATCTGGTGTCGAAACAATAGTTCCTTCTATCGGAAGCACCTTTTCAAATTGGTCATTATGATCGAAGTACTCGAGGCGAACTCTCATAGCCGAAAAATGTACTATCCCCCACCCAGGAACGCGAGGACTGATTCGAAGTAGTCCTCGGTCTCTTCGACCCAGGGGCGGTGGCCGCTTTTTTCAAAGAATTTGAGCGTCGCGTTGGGATAGAGTTTGGAAATCTCGGAGGCTACTTTAGGTGTGCAGACGCGGTCGTGGCGACCGTTGCAGACCAGGATCGGCATGGTTGCACTTTTCATTTTCTTGCGCGGGTCGAATTTTTTCATGGTGCCACCGACGATCCATTCTGGATCTTCTCCAATCATGGCGACATAGACTTCGCCGTTTCCTCCGTCTTTTGGGTCGCTGGACCGAAACATTTTGGAGGCGTTGGCGTCGTTGTACCAATAGAGGCCGGCGACGCATTGGCCGTACAGTTCTCCGTATTCCTCAGCGGCGCTCAGGATTCCTTTCTTTCGCAACTCGAGTATCTGCGCCCAAATCTCGGCGTACTGATTGGCGGCGTTGTGGTTGCACGAGTCGATGTTCTGTTGCCAAGCGTTGTTGCTATGGAGAGTGTCGGAGAGAACCGCGCGCTCTAGGTGGGGGCCGTACCTAACTGAGTAGGCGATCGCGGGCATTCCTCCGTAGGAGTGTCCGATGAGCGAAACTTTGTCGACGCCCAAGTGTTTGCGGAGCGCTTCGATGTCGTCTGCATCGCGCCACACCGTGTACTTCTTCGGGTCTTTGAGGCGGTCTGAACGTCCTCGACCAATGTTGTCGAACATGACGAGCGTGTATTTTTCCGCCAACTTTTCGAAGAAGCCGTGGAACGAAACGTGCGAACCGCCCGGCCCACCCGCGACCATGATGACGACGGGACCGTTCCCGGTCTTTTCGTAATAAAGTTTTCCGTCGGGGGTGTCGATCGTCTGTCCCTTAGCGTGGTAGGTGACGTCGTATCCGCTTTGGGTAGAGCGTTGACTTTGAACCACCATGGCAATTGCGAGTGTCGTAATCATTTTCTAGAAACCTTTTCGTGTGGGCGTCAGCGATCCTCGATCTGAGCCCGATTTCCAATTAAAGGCGCAGGTCTTGAGATTGGTTCCAATCTCGTTAGACCTAATGGAGAGGAGGACATTCGCGCCGGTGACTCGAACGAACAATTCGAGCGGGCTGCCCTTTCACCACACCGAAACACGCTGGCCGTGGTGTACGACGAACCGTGACCCATCGGCGATGAAGCCGGTGCTGGGCGGTCTTGAGAGCGCTTGCGCGAATTCATTGCCGTAAAGGGAAGCGACGTCGCACCGGAGACTTGCGACTTTCGCCCGCCAGACTTGCCAGCGAGGATGGTCGACGCGGTATTCCATTGTCTCGTTGTTGGGCTTTTTTGAGTAGCCCCAGTAGTGCTCGCTGATGAACGATTCTTCTGAATCTTCTGGCAGGAGGCTTGGTCGGCCTTCGAAGTTTTCCGATACGCTCTCCCATCCCCCACCGCGCTTCCATTCGTATGTGGCCTTTGAGGGAACTACTAAATGCCGCATAGCGCAGGTCACATAGTTTTCTCCGTAGACGTGGTTTGCGACCAGGGCCACAAGTCGCTTGGGCGCGATCTCTTTGATGAACACCACGCCCCTCCGTACTTCGTCCCCCACCTGTCTTTTGACGTAAAACCTCAAGTTGACCTCTTCAAAATTGACGTGGCATGGTAACTTGATTCCGAGTACTCGCGTGTTGAGGAACTGAAACCCAACGACGCTGACAAAGTGCGTGTTTTGCCAAGTCTCGAGTTCGCAACCTAGTGGCAACCGGGTCGTCAGAAGAGAAGGGTCGATCTCATAGTTGAGCATGACGAGATTGCGCCACTCGGCTGTGAAAAAACCTCGTTGGGGGTCACGGCTCATTCTCAATAACGGTACCCGCTTGCGGACTGGTAACCTGTGCGGATGCATACGGTCAATGGGCAGGTCGTGTCTCTCGAACAATTGGAGGATTTTGCCCAT
Organism: uncultured Fimbriimonadaceae bacterium; assembly: GCA_964476165.1. GTDB lineage: Bacteria > Armatimonadota > Fimbriimonadia > Fimbriimonadales > Fimbriimonadaceae > JADFMN01. The sequence goes on along the minus strand of CAYYZP010000050.1, from coordinate 1,779 downwards.
TCTTCGACGGGAGCGGCGCTGGATCCTTCTGCTTTGGATCGAATGGCGACATCGCGGGCTATTGTCGAGAAGATAGTGGCAGAGGGGCGGGTCGTGTACGGAATCAACACCGGCTTTGGGCGTTTGTCCGATGTGATCGTACCGGTTGGTCAGATAAGGGAACTTCAGGTCAATCTTGTACGCAGCCATTGTTGCGGGCTTGGTGCTGCGCTGAGCGTGCCTGAGGTGCGGGTGATGACATTATTGCGCGCGAACGTTTTGGCGATTGGGACGAGCGGCGCCCGGCCTTTGGTGGCGGAGCATTTGGTCGGCATGCTGAATGGTGGGGTGACAGCACTCGTGCCAGAGCAGGGCTCGGTGGGGGCAAGCGGAGACCTTGCGCCGCTGGCGCACTTGGCGCTTTGCGCGATCGGGGAGGGCGACGCGATTTATAAGGGCGCGCGCGTTAAGGCATCGGAGGCATTGCGAGGAACTGGTTTGTCGCCACTTTCTTTGGAAGCGAAAGAGGGGTTGGCCTTGCTAAACGGAACGCAAGCGATGGCTGCGGTGGGGGGACTTGCGCTGGCGCGTGCGCGAAGGCTATGTTTGCTTGCTGATGTTTCTGGGGCGATGACGCTTGAGGCTTTGCTTGGGACACCTGTGGCGTTTGATTCGCGGATCCATGAAGCGCGCCCCCACCCAGGGCAGGTCGCCGTCGCTGAGCACTTGCGTTCGCTCATGCTCGGGAGCGAAATCAGAGAGTCGCACTTAGACGGCGATCCGCGCGTGCAGGATGCCTATTCCTTGCGGTGCATGCCGCAGGTCCACGGCGCTGTGCGCGACGCGCTCGACTATGCGGCGCGGATTGTGGAGACGGAGACGGCTTCGGCGACAGACAACCCGCTTGTTTTCGAGGACGGAGACGTTTTGAGCGGCGGAAACTTCCATGGTGCATATCTCGCTTCTGCTTTCGACTTTGCGGCGATCGCTTTGACTGATTTGATGAGCATTTCGGAGCGGCGGCTGGATCGGTTGATTACTCCGGAAATGAGCGAGGGGCTTCCTGCTTTTCTGACTTCGCATCCTGGAACTGGAAGCGGGTTCATGATCGCGCACGTTGCGGTTGTGTCGTTGCTCAACGAGTGCAAAGTTTTGTCGCACCCGGCTTCGGTTGACAATTTGCCGACGAGCGGGGGGAAAGAGGACCATGTTTCAATGGGCATGACCTCTGCATTGAAACTGCGGAAGATCGTGGACAACGCGGAGCGCGTGATCGCGGCGGAACTGATGGCGGCGGCGGAAGGGTTGGAATATCGCAAGCCGCTCAAGCCTGGTGCGCTGTTGCAGTTGTATTTTGACCGCGTGCGGGTTTTTGTCCCCCCCCTTGATAGAGATCGGCCGCTTGGCGAGGACATCGAAAAGGTCGCGCGAGCGATTCATGAGCGAAAGTTTTAGAGCGCGCTGTTACGGTGGAAACGCACGGATCATCCAGCGCTCTGGGTGGGGGAGCGGCTCGAAGCCAAACTTCGCGTAGAGGCTCTGGGCGTCTCGGGTTGCGAGCACTGAGCGGCGCAGCCCTTGCAGATCTGAACGGCCGTCGATCGCATGCATCAGGGCTTTTCCGATCCCTTGTCTGCGTTGATTTTCGTCGACAATGACGTCGCAAATCCATGCAAAGGTCGTCGTGTCCGTCACGACCCGCGCGAAGCCGACGACTTTGCCATCACTTCGGGCGACGAAGTTTATCGAGTTTTCGCAGGCTATGCGTTGCGCCTCGATCGGACGTCCACTCGCCCAATA
>CAYYZP010000049.1:0-2716 GCA_964476165.1 uncultured Fimbriimonadaceae bacterium | reverse complement strand
TACCGTCGCTTGCGCTGTACGATCCGCAGTACAACGCTGCGTTCGCTAAGGCGATCGATACCAACCCCGGACTTGAGCTACGCGCATACGTCGACATCGTCCACGGCCAACTCGGCATGACCCCCACCGCACACACCAAGTACTGGACCGAGTGGGTTTTTTGGTGGGCTGGGCGCTCCTACATCGGCGTCCTCGGCTACATGGACATTTTTATTCTGGAAAAGCGCGGCGACATGCGCGCGTCCAATAGTTTCTATCTGGCGAGTATCGGGGCGCTCGTATTAATGGCGCTTGGCTGGGTGCGAACCCTTCGTGATTCGAAGGACGCAACGGTCAACGCGATGCACGCGACCAACGTCGCGCTCGCCCTCGTCGTGTTCGCGATGTTCGTCAAGTTCAACATGGTGTATTTCCAGGGCCAGGCGCGGTACCTTTATCCTGCGGTGTCAGCGACCTCTGCGGCCCTCGGCGCAGGTGCGTGCCACTGGCTCAAGGGGTACAAAAATAGGGCCTGGATATTCGTCTCGATAGCCCTCATGGCTGCTAACTTGCTGGCCTACCAAGCGATGTCCGAGGGGTTTCCCGCCAGGTTCAAATGAACCTGGCACGCACTGAAGGGGGTCGGTAACATTGAAGCCAGAATACGCGTCAATTGAGGTTAGTGTTGTCAGCCGCTCATGACTCCCACCAAGTGCTCGACTTCGACGAGGACACGCTCCTCGTCGAGCGCAGCCTTCGTGGCGACGCGGCCGCTTTCCAGACTCTCTTCCGCCGCTACCACGATAAGGTCTTCGCCATCGCCCGCGGTGTTCTGTTGGACGCCGAAGAGGCAGCCGACGCGGTCCAAGAGATTTTCACGCTCGTCTATCGAAACCTCAGGAAGTTTGACAAACGCGCGAAGTTCAGCACGTGGCTTTTTCGGATAGCCGTCAACCGGAGCATCCAGCACGCAAGAAAGATCAAAAAGTTGCGGAGGAACGTTCCTTTGACCGATGCCGAGGAATCGGTGGCCGAAACGGAGCAAGATCAAAACTACGATCCGCGCGTCGAGGCCGCGATGGCGCTTCTCCATCCGGCGGACCGTGCCATGTTGACGCTTTTTTATTGGGACGAACTGACGTTGCAAGAGGTGGGGGAAGCGCTTGGTTGTTCCCCAAACGCCGCAAAGACCAGACTGTTCCGATCACGCGAGCGATTTAGGGCGCTCTACGAAAAGGGGGAATCAAAGTGAACGTCCCAAGAGAAATCGATCAACTGATGTGGGAGATCGCGGACGCAAAGGACGCGACGATCGAAAGCCAGTTCATCGCGCGCTATCCCATTTATGCGGGCGAACTCGACAAGCGCAAAAAGATGGTCGGCGACTTAAAGGGCTCCAGACCCTCGATGGAGCCAGCGCTTTTCGTCCCGAGCAGAGAAGTCAGAAACTTCGGCCCAAGCAAACTCGCCGTCGTCGCAGCATCTGCGACTGTGATCGCCTCGCTCGCGTTCGCAACGTATGCCACGTCAAGGTTCTTGGAATCCAGGCGAGTCGACGATCCGATCGTGTCACCGACCAAGATCGCCCAGGACCTTCCAAAGCAGTTCCAACAGCCCGAGGTAGAAGACCCCGCGCAGACCAGCAGATCGATCTCTGATGCGACCGGTTCGCTTCCGGCAGATCCAGTGGTTCCCCAGCAAACAAGCGCGTATTTGGCAAAAATCTCGGTCAGATCGGAAAAAGCGTCCCTGATCGATGTTATAAATGAGATTGCTTCTCAATCGGGGATATCGCTGACCATCGCACCGGGATTTGAAGACCGCATGATCTTTATCCTTTACCAGGACCAGCCCGCGATCGGGGTTTTGAACGATCTTGGCAGGAGGTACGGGTTTACAGCCTTCCAGCAAGGCAAAAGCGAGGTGTTGATCATCCCGGCGCGCGGGTCAGGTTCGATCAACGAGACTGGCGCAGACGGTGTGGCCAACGAAATAAAGGGAAGCAAAATGGAGCACGGTGAAATTATTGAGCAGTCGTAGGGGCGCGTTTACATTAATTGAACTTCTGGTCGTCATCGCCATCATCGCAATCCTTGCGGCGATACTGTTTCCGGTGTTCAACCGGGCGAAAGAGGCGGCGAGAAAGACCGTCGCGCTCTCGAACATTCGACAGTTGGCAATCGCCGTCATGATGTACAACGTCAACCACGACGATACGTTCGTCCCTTCGACGAACTACGATGCTCAGACGACCGATGAAAGCCGCATCTGGACCGTTCCCCTCTTTCCCTACGTCAAGAACAAGGACATCTTTGTTTCGCCTGGATCGGAGACGAGCAAGTATGCAGAAGGCTGGTCAACGCGACACGCGCAAAGCATCGGCATGAACGCGGCGACCGCTTTTGGAACCGTGGGTGGGGGACTGACCGCCGCCCAAGTCTGTGCGCCTCAAGAACTTAAACAGGGCTGCGAAGGCTATTCGTCCGCAGTTAACGAGTCTTCACTACAGGAGCCGGCAAGGTCGGGGCTTTTTGCATCCACTCCAGATGGTCTACCGGGCACCGAATATCGCGGATACGTGTTCAGCCCAGACAACGGCACCACCTTTCGCGCCGACTTCGTGACGTTCGACAGCCTCGAAATGGCCGTTCCGCTCGCTAGCGACCGCGACCTGGTCGCCGAACTTGGCCCAGCCCTCAATCCCGGCGAAATGAAGCCGATCTACGCAAGATATGGC
>CAYYZP010000048.1:0-4782 GCA_964476165.1 uncultured Fimbriimonadaceae bacterium | reverse complement strand
CCCCCAAGTCGAACGCGAGGCCGATACCGAGGATCGCCGCGCCGATGTTCAAGTCCCCCACCCGGTACGCGTCGTTTCCATCACAATCTATCAGAACGCTCACATATCCCACTCCGGCTCCGTGGCGGCCAGTATAGGTGTCGTCCCCCCCCAAGTCGATCGTCAAGACTGAAAAGGTCTCGGTATGCTCATCTTTGCCACGCCCCGCAATGACGATCGGCATCCCATCGATCTTTGCCCTAATCGTTTCGGCAATGTCCGATTTGCTGGCACGAATCGTCAATGTCGCGCGTTCGACCGCCTCCGAAAGCCTAAAAGCGGCAGACCGTATCCGCGCCAAATCGACCTTTGCTAAGAGCCGCAACATCTCATCTTTGGGCAGCGCTTTGCCTTTCACAAAACGGAACGACACTGTCGGCTCTTCGACCGCCCACACGGGAAGTGACTCGATCAAAGCCCTCTTTTCTTCAGATGTTAAGCCAGCAGTCGCACGTTTGATCTCGTTGTTCGCGGAATTGATCCAGTTTACGAGCCCCAAAATCGGCGCGCGCAGTTCCGGAGGCAGGTTATCGAGCCCTGTGACCGGTGGATCGTGCTGCAACGAGGTCAGGGGCTCCTTAAAGACCTTTTCGATCAGACTTTGCATCAACTGCGAAGGCGATCCCCCCCCTGAAGAAGAATGGAGTGACATTAAAGCGTCGGACGCATCCAGTGGATGATCCAATGCAAGATCGATGAACGGTAGCCGGGACTTTTCAAAAAAAGGTTTGCGCGCGAAGTCCAAGTCGCTTATCCGCAAGTTACCGACGGAGAGCGCGTCCTTGATCCCTTGCCGCTCTGCATCGCTCAACTGCGCGGCGCAGAGGGGGGTAAGCGCGAGCGCGACCAGCGGGAGGACGAATGCACGCATCTCGCTTAATTATGGCGCGTCCGCCCTAGTCGGTCCCCATCAGGCCGGTCAAGACGAACTTGTGCGCACCCAGCGTCGGAACACGAGGGTCTTCGAGGCACCGTTCGTCGAACGGCACCCCGTTTGAGTTCTTTTGTACGCTAGAGAAAGCCAATCCGAGCCCGATCGATGACGCCCGCTTTGGCATCAGATCAACGCTACAATGCCCGCCAGGTAGGGCCAGCCTGAGTTCGTATGGCTCCGGCTGCGCTGTGGCCAGCAGCGGCTCGATGAGGTCGGACGAAAGCCGTTCGAGCGTCCATGCGATCTCGTCGACCCGCCCGTTGACCTGCATCTCTCGCACCGAGTTCACTACGACGAGAGACAGTGTGTTCCTTCGCGCCATCGACGCAAGTCGAACGAAATCAGTCGCCATTCCTTTCTTGAACAGTGACCGTTCTCCATGTCTGTATCCGACTAGATTTACCAGACCAGTGAGCCTCATCGAATCGCTTTCGACGTGTACGATGTCGCCACGCCGCAAAGCAAGATTGGGAAGGTCAGGCCGGATTCCCTGCCCCCAGGGCCAAAGGCAGTTGAGTAGTGACATCCCCTCTTCGCGCCTTTTATGATTGATTTCAAGACTGCTGAGAAGATTAATGGAATCGTCGATGAATTGTCTCAGCATCTGCTCGCCCCCACCCTGAGGCATCGACTTGAAAACATCGTGCCCGCACGCCGATGCGAACGGATCCGTTTCCATCTCCAACGATCCATTCTCCCAGACGAGAGCGTGGTCGAGCGCTTCCCCCACCAAGGGAGTCAACGTTTTCGTTTGCAGCTGCTCAATTGCCTCAAAGACCTTTCGCAATTCGTCTTCTGTTGGCTTTTCCCCCACCTCGACCATCTTGCCTTCTTTATCGACACACGCCAGTGTCAGATGAAAATGCACGCTCCTTGGGGGGGGATGATGGCCCAGGCACGCGACCGTCAGGGGCCCTTGCGCGATCGGGTACTCCTGCGGGTCGAGCCCCAAAAACGCCGCTTCGGGACACGAGGAATCGGGAACTGGCGCCAACTTGACTACTGTCCCCCCCTCGGCGATCTCCCGCAACGCCGGCGGCAACGGCCTCATCGCCGATTCCTGTTCAGGATCGGAGACAAGGTACGGAATCACTACCGTCACGCGCCGCACAGCCTATTGTGGTTGAACGCTGAATTGAGGAGCGGGCGTCCCGCCCGCAATCAATAAATTACAAATTTCAAATTTGAATTTGGCAACTGCACCACAAGGTTCAGACGTTGTAGTCGAACTTCTTGAGCCAGGCCTTGGGGATCGGCCTGAGGCCCGCGACGACGGCGGCAAAAGCGGGGCTCTTCAAAACGGAGGTAGCCACCGTCAAGCGAACTTTGCCGTGCTTGGTCTGAATCGTCACCTTCTGGAGGTTGGCGGCTTGGATCCTGTTCTTTTTAGGCGCGCGGAACTTCCACTGGCCGGAATGGCGGTGGCGAATGTGCTTCGCGTGGTTGCCTCGCTTTCCGCTAACCTGACAGACCTTTGCCATAAACAATCCCTCCTAGGACGGCCCTTGATGATACTCCCAAGGGCCGGCCTGGATCAACTCGGCAAGCCGTCGGGCCTACCTATTCACCGCTAAGGCTCTGATAGAGCATCAAGTGGTTGCCGTCGGGGTCGAAGAAAGTTGCCAACTTGACCATGCCTGGGATCTCGCGGGTTTCGCCGTCAAACTTGACCCCCTTGCCTTCCAACTCCTTTCGTGCCGCGTCGATGTCGACGACGCCCCAAGTTAGTGTAGGGCCCCCCTCGACTTTGGGTTTCTCGACCTGTGAGAGTCCAACGTTCACCTTCGGGACTGACGATTCCAGTTCGCACCAGCCCATCTCTTCCAAGTGATATTGGAGTTTGAACCCCATTTTGTCCTGATACCAAGCGATAGATCGGGAGCAATCGCTCACCTCATAGGCGGCGGTAAGCCCGCCGCTGAATTTATAGTTTGCCATGTGTCGTTTCCCGCCGCACGGTCTGCGGCATTCCTGTATAATAGCCAATAAGTATAGTAACTGTCAAGACCAATGACTCATATCGACCGCTTGACCGAGGTTTTTCAAAAAAGGTGGACCGCTCCCATCCTCCAGTTGCTTTGGCAGCACAAGGGGGCGAAGTACATCACGCTGGTCAAGACTCTGGGGGCTTCGCCTGGGGCGGTGCGATCAACATTGCGGGATCTGATAAAGCGAGAATGGGTCATGAAAAACCCCGGCTACGGCCACCCGATGAGGCCGGAGTACATCCTGACCTCGAAGGGCGCGGATGTGGCAAACCGCTGCAATTCGCTCCTGCACGGGCTTGAGAACGCGGGGCTGGAAGAGATGCACCGCTCAAAATGGGCCGTGACTGTCTTGCACTGCCTTTCTGAAGGGCCGCTACGTTTTTCGGAACTCAAGGCCGCGATTCCTGCGGTGACAGACAGGTCGTTAGTGCTTTGTCTTAAAGTGCTTTGTAAATCAGGGGCGGTGGTTCGGAAAGTCGAAGATACGTTTCCACCGTCGGTCTCGTACTCTTTATCGCACGACGCTATGGCACTGACCCGACACATTTCCTCGCTCGCGTCGGCCCTCCGACTAGGACCTTGATAGTCCATCAGGCTTAGGTACTTTCCAACTTGACTTTGCATCTGCAAGATTCCGGCTTATATTGCGGATAGGAGGAATGTGATGTTGATTCTCGGAGATGTGTTTGCGACGGTGGCGATCGTGGTTTTCGCCGGCCTTTCAATTTGGGCTTCGGGTGTTCTGGTGGCGATTGTTTTTCGCGAGAGGACGCTGGTGAGTGCGAAGGCTTTCGAGCAGTCTTTTTGGAAGACCTTCGTTCTTGGTCTTGCGGTAGGTGTACCTGCGACCTTTTTTGGACTTGTGCTTGCAGAAAGTGCCGTTCTTAGGCTCTTCGCATTCGGGGTGTTCGGTCTGATGATTGCGACGATGCTGTTCGGGAGCGGCGGACTGACCAAGTGTCTTGCCAACCGAGTGCTGGCGGCAGGGGGAGCAAAGTCCGAATATGAGGCGCTATCAAAGGGCGGACTTCTGTTCGTCTTGCTCGCGTTGCTTCCCTTTTTCGGCTGGTTCATCATCATGCCTTTGATGCTCGTGACTTCCCTTGGGGCGGGGGTCAAAGCACTCTTTAGAACGCAGAAGACAGTGAGCGTGCCGGAGGCGGCGTGAGCCTGACGCGGCGCGAGGCACTAGGCGTCTTTGCGGGCGTCGGCGCGGCCAGTTTGCTGCTTGATGGATGCGGGCCGACCGGTTCCTTCGTTCACATTGACGACATCGACGCGAGGTTTTTGAATCGAGCAGGGTTTGGCGTGAGACCTGGCGATATCGATGCTTTTCTGACCAAGGGACGGGCTGCTTGGCTGGAGGAGCAACTCAACCCGACAGCGGACGAGCCGCTCGATCTCACGTTAAAACTCGCCTACCTGCCCATCAACAACTTGGTGGCATGGGAACTGCGCGACTGGCCCAAGCGGGACATCATTCGCCAAGCACAGCAGACAGAACTGCTCTTTGCGGCCCATTCACCTTGGCAGGTGCGTGAACGGATGGTCGACTTTTGGACGAATCACTTTAACATCTACGGAAACAAGGGGCTCGCCGCATATCGCATTCCAACGGACCAGCGCGAAGTGGTCCGCAAGAACGCCGTCGGCTCGTTTCCAGCGATGCTCCAAGCGAGCGCGAGGAGCACGGCCATGCTCCTTTACCTCGACCAACAGGCGAGCCATTTTGGTCAGCCGAACGAGAACTACGCACGCGAACTCCTGGAACTGCACACGCTCGGAGTAGCCGGCGGGTACACGCAGAAGGACGTGATGGAG
>CAYYZP010000047.1:0-5683 GCA_964476165.1 uncultured Fimbriimonadaceae bacterium | reverse complement strand
ACGACGCTCATTGTCGCCGACATCTTGCTCGCCTGTGAGGTCTTGCCGTCACCGTTGACGCTGCTCTGGCCCGATGTCGTGACCGGCCGCAGAAGGTTGTCAAGAAAAGTATTGAAGAACTGAGTGCTGATCGAGTTGCTGTCGTTCTTGGTCGCCTCGGTCGTCGCGGCGAAGTTCGCGAGCGTCGACTCATCGACTTTGACCGTAAGCACGTCCCCCACCCGTCGCGCGACGTTGTCCGCAAAGAAGGTCCTTAAAGACGGATCGAACAGCGAGCCGGGATTCGGCTTGCCTTCTTGCGCGAGAGCGAAAGCCGACGATCCAAGAAGCGCGAATGCAAAGAAAATCTTCATAGTTCAACCTCGACCGAGCCGTTTTCCATGGCCCTTCCCGTCATGGTCGCTCCGGTCACCGATTGGACGGTCACGAGGCCCGTCGCCTTGTCGACCGATTTGACTTTGCCGGTCGTCTCGACGACGGCGGAGTTCGACCGAACGATGAGTTTCACGCTTTGGCCGACCGTCATGCTCACGACCGGCACGTCCGCAAGCAGCGTCACGAGCCTTCCGTTGAACCGCTTGTCGTCCACGAAAACATCGACTTTGACGTTGATACGGCTGCCGCTCCGCTCAAACGAAGCGACCACAAGGCTCAGCCGGCCCTCAGGGACGATCATTTCAGAGACAGTCGTGGGTGGTTCCCCCACCGTGACGCGGACGTTTCTCTTTGCAGACTCTGCGACCGCCTGATCGACGAACATCTGGTGCGAGACGCGCTGGCCCTTGCGCATGACTGTAACGCTCGGCTCACCGGTCAGTCTGATCGCGTCGGTGGCATTGCCATAACGGCGCAGCCTTGCCAGAACCATTTCTTGTGTCAACTTGTACTCCACGCCGAGGGCGGGAGTGGTCGCGATCTGATAAGACTCGATCTTTTCCCTTTCGGCGGGGGACGCTTCGATGTCGGCGATGTCGGCGAGCGTAAAACTGTCTCCTTTGACCTCAGCGATCTTTTTGAGCGAGATGGTCGTCGATGAAAACGATTTGATGGCAGCGCTGCTCGCTGGAGCGACGACGACGATTGCACCGAAGCCCTGAGACCCTGGCTGACCAGTTATCGCGCGCGCCGAAGAGACGAGCCATCCCTTGTCCTCGACTGGGCGGACGTCGTCGGGGAACACAGCGACAACGGTCTTTCCCAACAAACGATCAGAACCTTGGTAGACACCGATGATGCGACCGTCTCTTTCGATGCGCAGCGCCTCGGGATCGCCGAGAGCCTGCGTCCTCGGGACGATGGGGAGCCCGCCTTCGCCGACCACGTTTCCTTTGTCGATGGTCACGAGCGCCTCGCGCGCATACACCGTGCGGCCATCCCGGACGAAGCGGAGGTAGCCCTCCCCCTCGATGCGGACGCGCACGGAGGGGGGGGCGAGAATCGTTGCGGCGAGAATCGTGAGAACTACCATTTGAACCTACCTCTTGAGGTTGTTGAGAATCGAGAGCATGTCGTCGGCGGTCTGGATCGCCTTCGAGTTGATCTCATACGCGCGCTGGGCGACGATCATCTTGACCATCTCCTCGACGACTTGTACGTTTGAGCCTTCGAGGAAACCCTGGTTGATCGTTCCTGAACCTTCTTGTCCCGGCGTCACGACCGAAGCGTCGCCGCTACCCCCACCTGCGCGATAAAGGTTTTGACCTGCGCGTGTGAGGCCTGCTGCGTTCGGAAATACGGCGAGTTGCAATTGCCCGAGTTGCGTCGGAGTCGTTTGACCTGCCAGAAGCGCGGACACGATGCCGGTTTGGTCGATGCTCACTGCCGTCGCCCCATTCGGAACGACGATGTTGGGCTCGACTAGGTAGCCGTCGGAGGTCACCAACTGGCCCGCGGAGTCGAGCGCAAAACTGCCGTCCCGCGTATAGGCGGTGGCGCCGTCAGGAAGCGTCACCTGGAAAAAGCCGTCGCCGTTGATGGCGAGGTGGAACGGATCCCCAGAAGTCTCCATCGTTCCGATCGCGAAATTGGACGCACTGGCCGCAAACCGGGATCCGAGTCCGATCTGCGACGCCTGCGGCGTGCTCGACCCCCCCCCAGTGTTCGCGCCCGAGGCGCGATACGTCTCGTAAACGAGGTCTTGGAACTCTGCTCTTTGCCCCTTAAAGGCGGTCGTGTTGACGTTCGCCAGGTTGTTGGCGATGGTGTCTAGATTGTATTGCTGGGCAACCATGCCTGTCCCAGCGGTGTTCAGTGCTCGCATCATTTTTCGGCTGTAACCTCACTTTTTGTGTGGTCGCATCGCCATCCATGACCTATGGGCCGCGTTCACCGGCCCACTCCGCACCCCGCCCTATCCCTAGGCAAGTCCTGCGTTCTATCGGTTCTGGGTGCTCTGCAACAACTTCTGTGTTATCTCGTCCTGGCTTTGCGCTCCGCGCTGGGCCAGTTCGAACATCCTGTTCAATTGGATCATCGCGATCATTTCTTCGATCGCGTTGACGTTCGACCCTTCGATCGCGCCCGGTTGGACGAGCGGATCGGTGTTCGCTGTCATGTTCTTTCCCGCAAAGAGACCGTTCCCGATCTTCTTTGCGCTTCCGTCGAAGACCCCGATCGCTCCGACGAGATCCCCGTTGACGGAGATCTTTCCGGTGCCATCGACTTCGATCCTTCCTTTCGGAATCTGGATGGGCCGCTCGGAACTGTCTAAGACGGAGAGGCCCTGTTTGGTAACAAGTTGGCCGTTGCCGTCGACCGCGAACGAGCCGTCGCGCGTATAGCGAACCCCCGCATCGGTCTGCACGGCGAAGTAGCCGTCCTTGTGAAGGATCGCGACATCGAGCGGGTTGCCCGTGATGGTCGTTGTCCCGACGTTCATGTCCGTGTACTCCTCGGTCTTCCAGGTCCCTGCGCCGATGTCGCCGATATACTGCCCAGTATCGTTGTACAAGGCGCGCCTCAGCGTGTCGTTGAACACCGCGCCATCGCGCTTATAGCCGTTGGTGGACACGTTGGCCAGGTTGTGGCTGACCGTGTCGAGCAACTGCTGCGCGGCCAGCATTCCTGTTGCGGCGGCGTAAAGACCTCTTTGCATCCCACATTGTCTATCGGTACATTTGCCAGGTGCGATAGGCACAAAAGTTGGCAATCTACTTTAGGTTTTTGGTGGTTTCGGGCCCAATTGTGGAAGAACGGTTCCTTGCCCTGTTCCGTACAGGATGTTGTGGCACTCAAGAAGCACCAGAGCGTAATGTTGTGGGCTTGCGGAGTCTCGCTGGCCCTGTGGGTCGTCGTCCCTCTGCGATTCCTCTTGTTGCCGCTCATTTTTTACAATACGCACATCCACGAACTGTGCCACGCGCTCGCCTCATGGATGACGGGTGGGGGCGTGGACTACATCCGTGTTTTGGGTGACGGGAGCGGCGTGACCCTGTCGAGTGGTGGAAACGCGTTTCTCCTTGCGTCTGCAGGATACGTCGGGAGTTCACTGGTGGGGGGGATCATCATTTACGGATCGCGGTCGGCGAAGTCTGCGAAGAAGATGCTCTTGGTGGCGATGGGGTTCTTGGCATTCAGCATGGTGTTCTTTGTGCGTGGCGATGCGGTGGGGGTAGCGACCGGGCTCGGTTGGATCGTGCTTCTTGCGGCGTGCGCGCAGTTCTTGAAAGGCGATGCCGTTGTGTTCTTCGCACAGTTTTTGGGAGTGCAACAGTGCCTGACTTCGGCCCAGGCTTTTTTTGCTCTTCTCGTTGTGTCATCGAGCGGTTCCGTACACAACGACGCGGCGATCCTCGAAGAAGCGACGCGCGTGCCAGCAGTCGTCTGGGCCGTCGCTTGGATGCTTTTCTCCTCTGCGGCGATGGGAATCGGGCTCAAGAGAAGTTGGAGCGAGCGGCCCCGGTGATAGAATGACCACACGAGCGAACCATGGCCAACAAAAACCTTCCTGAAGTCTTTTCTACTCCACCGATGCTGTACCGACAACCACAGGTCGTGCGACTCTCCAATCCGTTGCCAGCGATCCTCTTTCTTCTTTGCGCCGCTGGCGGTTTTGGGCTGTTCGCGACCATTGGAGGGATCGCCGGAGTTATGGCGATGGTGGCGAGCGTCCTTCTTGGGATCATCTTGTCTAGCTCGATCAGAATAGCGGCGGAGTGGGAAAAGGGTCTGGTGTTCCGGCTCGGAAAGTACAACTCCCAGCGCGGGCCTGGGATTTTTATGGTCATCCCGTTCTTCGATTCGGTGAAAATGGTGGACACGCGCATCCGCACGATGGAGATCCCCCACCGTCAGGCGATCACCAAGGACAACGTGCCGCTCAAGATCGATGGCGTGATCTTTATGCGCGTCGAAGACCCAGCGTTGGCGATCATTCGCGTACAGAACTTCGAGGAGGCAGTGCAAGAATACGCTCGCACCGCACTTCGCGACATAGTTGGTGCGACCACGCTCGATCACATCCTTGTGGACCGTGAGGGGCTGGGCCAAAAGGTCGAGGAGATGGTCGAGACGGATATCGACGGGTGGGGGATCGAGATCGCTGGCATCCGCATCCAGGACATCGAGCTTCCTGAAGACCTCAAGCGAGTGATGGCGCGGCAGGCCTCCGCCGAACGAGAGAAGCGCGCGACGATCACCAAGGCCGAAGGCGACAAAGAGGCGGCGGACAACCTCGCTGACGCCGCGCGAAAGATGGCGGCGTCGCCGGGCGCATTGCAACTACGGACCTTGCAGACGCTCGACGGGCTGGGGACTTCGCCTTCCAATACCGTAGTGATGGCCGTCCCGACCGAGGTGTTTGAGGCGCTAAGGGCGATCCCACAGTTTGCAAAGGCATTCGATAACAAGCCTAGCCCGTAAACGATCTGATTGCGTCCGCGTCCATACGGTACACAGTCCAATCGTCCATCGGTCTGGCGCCAATTGATCTATAGAACTCGATCGAGAGTTCATTCCAATCGAGCACCCACCACTCGACGCGCCCGCATCCTTCCTGTTGTGCGGTCTTGCAGAGTTCTTTGAGGAGCGCTTTGCCGATTCCTCGCCCTCTCGCGCGTGCGTGGACGAACAGGTCTTCCAGCCATAAGGTGGGGGTACCCTTGAAAGTCGAATAGTGATAAAAGTAGAGTGCGAAACCGAGCGGCCCGCTCGCATCCTCTGCAAGAACGACTTCTGCGTATCGCTTGTTTCCAAAGAGCGTGCGTCTGATGTCGCCTTCCGTCGCCACACACTCATCGGCCAGTCGCTCATAAACTGAAAGCGCGAGGATGAACTCCAAAATCGTTGGCGCGTCTTCCTCTATGGCTTTTCGAAGCGCGAAGTCTGTCATGGAGCGATGTTACTTTGGACGAATATGATTTATATGACCTATGAGACTTATCAGTTTGTCGTGCAGACCTGGAGGTCCGCACCACAAACGGGGCAAAGGTAGACTCGGTTCCTATGCTGGATCGGCTCGATGAGATAGAGCGAAAGTACGAAGAGGTCGAGCAGATGTTGCAAGATCCGGCCATCGTCGTCAATCCCAGGAAACTCAAAGTGCTGGGCAAGCAGCGTGCCGAACTCGCGCCGCTCGTCGGTGTCATCCGCAACTACAAGAACGCCCAAAAACAGGCTAAGGACGCACAAGAACTGCTCTCCGACCCCGAGTTCTCCGACATGGCAAAGGAGGAACTCGAACTGG
>CAYYZP010000046.1:0-8188 GCA_964476165.1 uncultured Fimbriimonadaceae bacterium | reverse complement strand
GGTGAGGCTCTTGGAGGTTGTCGTGGTCGGGCAGGACCCGCTCGGTGACGATGCGATACCCATATTCGTCGATCGTCCGGATGAACCTCAACGGACGCCCGATCGCACAAAGCACGTTCACGCCCTTCTCGACGTCTGTAGCCGCCCCCCTCATTTGAACGAACGACAGCATTTCAGGCGCCAAGTGAAACTGACCGGGAAGAACGGTGGTCGATCTGTGTCTGCCCATGTTCCTGGGTTCGCGGTACGGGCCAGACGGAAGACAGAACGAGTTTTCGATCTCTGAAGGGTCGAGCACGATGCTGACGTCTTTGTGTAGTCGCAAGTGCTGAAAACCGTCGTCGAGCAGGAGCACAGATTTCGGATAGTATTCGTGGCAGATTCTAGCCGCCTGGACGCGGTCGCGCCCGACGATCAACGGAATCTTCGGAAACTTGATGCGCAGGACCGCCGCTTCGTCGCCCCAAATACGGGCGTCGATTTCGCCTTCGGGCGCGAGCGTTGCGCCCTTTGACTTGTCAGCGCAATATCCGCTCGCGCTGATCACGACTTCTCTGCCCATCTCGTGCAGCACGCGGGCGATCTGGATGACGACTGGCGTTTTTCCCGTCCCACCGGTCACGAGGTTGCCCACGCACACGATGGGTCGGTGGGGGCGCTTCCCGCGCCTGATCCTGAGTCGGTAGGGAAGTTCGTAGAGGACCCAGCCGACCGTGTACAGGACTGTAAGGGGCATCAGGAACCAAGAGTCCTGGCCCTTCTCCTCCCATACGCGGTTCCAGTCGATTTCCCGGAGCACGGCCTTATTTTGACAGGTATCGTGGCTTGGTTTTCATGCCCACCTGGAGAGTTTGACTCTGGAGACGGGGGACGGGTCACGGAAGACGGGACACTGGACTCTTGACCTTTGTCTATTGTCCCCAATTATTTCTCGCCGATCCATAATTTCGCCATGCCTACCCTTTTCACGCGGATCATCAATGGCGAGATTCCCGGTGACATCGTTTACTCGGACGAACACGTGGTGGCGTTTCGCGACATTGCGCCGAAGGCGCCGCACCATATCCTGATAGTCACTCGCGCGGAAACATCCGGCATCGCTGCACTGCCCGAGTCGGGCGACCATATGTATTTGTTGAACGCCGCAAAGACGATCGCCGTGCAACAGGGCTTTGCCGCCGACGGCTATCGCATCGTGATCAATCAAGGAAAGCACGGCGGCCAGGAAGTCCCCCACCTACACGCGCACTTGCTAGGTGGCCGCCAACTAGGTTCTTCGTTCGGGTAAGTGTGGGAGTGTGGAGTGACGAGGCGTCCAGCGTCGAGGGATGAGCATCGATTTGCCTAGGCTCTTGCCTATGCAAAGCCTTAGCAGTGTCGTCGTTCCTCCTCCGTCCTGCTGAGGCATCAACTTTCGACTCAGGACTTGTTTCTGATGTGCAGGAGGTCGCCGTCTTGGATCAGGTGTTCTTTGCCTTCGAGGATCATTTTGTTGGACTTGTACGCCGCGTCGAGTGAGCCGGCGAGGTCGTAGTCGTCGTAGTGGACCACTTCGGCGCGGATGAAGCCTTTGGCGATGTCGTTATGGATGGTGGCGGCGGCTTTCAGCGCCGTGCTGCCTCGTTTGAGGGGCCAAGCACGCGTATCGTTTTCTCCAGCGGTGAAAAAGGTTATGAGACCAAGCGCGTCGTAGACCGCACGGACGAGTTGGTGGCTTGCGGGCTCTTTCAGCCCTAGAGACGATAGGAACTCTGGCCTGTCGGCCGGGTCGAGTTGGGCGATCTCCTCTTCGAGAGTCGAGCAGACCGCAAACGCCACTGTTCCCATTTTTTTGAGAGCAGAGATCTTTTCGGCGAGCGCGGGGGGGGGTGACGAGGCGTCGTATTCTGATACGTTGAAGGCGACGACCGTCTGTTTTGCCGAAAGAAACTGATAGTTGCGGCAGATGCGCTCGTCCTCCTCGCCGAGTTCGATGGCGCGGATCGGTATGCCATCTTCAAGAAGAGGCTTGATGCGGTCGAAGAGAGCCTTCTCCATGTACTCGGGCGAGCCCGAGACTTTGGTCAGTTGCATCTTCAGCATACGCTCCAGCCGCGACTCGATCACTCCGAGGTCGGAGAGCACCATTTCGACGTCGACGGTCTGCTGGTCGCGAAGTGGATCGACGGAAGCGTGATACGGAGCCATAGGCGAATCGAACGCACGAACCACGTGCAACAGCACATCGGCCTTGCGCGCCTGCTCTAAAAACTTGAGCGAGAACATCTTTCCGGACGCGTGGATCGGTTCGATGTCGTCGTGCAGAATGACGGTCGCTGGCGTCGCTTTTTTCGGATGCACCTGTGCGACGATGCGGTCGAAACGGGGATCGGGGACTGGAACGGCGGTCACTTCGCCCTTCGCCTGTCCTAGCGCAGCGGCGCGATAGAGCGTGCTCTTTCCTGTCTGTTGATATCCGATGATGTCGACGTTCATTTTTTGCTTTCTGGCTGTTCGAACTCGACCTGCACTCCTTTGTCCTCGCGCTGGTAGGGGAGCACCCAAAAGAGGTACACGCTGACGATAAGCAGAATGAGCGGCCACCAAGGGAACGGCTTTTGGCTCCGCTGCTTGGTCACGAGCGCCACGGTGTGAGATTATAGCGTTTGGCGGCTGGTATGATCGGCCCGATGGCTCGTGCGGCCCCGGTGAGAGCGTGGACGGAGGTCTTGACTTTTGTCGGTGAGGTCGCACTGCTCTTTTTCGACTCTGTCCGGAGGCTTTTCAAGCGACCGTTCGAGACGCAAGAACTGGTCGGTCAGATGGCGTTCATCGGGGCGTCTTCGGTTCCAATCGTGGCACTGACCACGTTTTCATCGGGAGCCGTACTTTCGCTTTATAGCGCCAACCTCCTCGTGAAATACGGCGCTGCGAACTTGGCTGGCGCGACAGTGGGCCTTGCGCTGACCAGGGAGATCGCGCCAGTGCTGGCTGGAATCATGGTGGCGGCGCGGTGCGGTTCGGCGATGGCGGCGCAGATCGGTTCGATGGCGGTCACGGAACAGATCGACGCATTACGGTCTCTGCACGTTCATCCGACGAATTATCTGGTGATCCCGAGGGTCGTGGCGTGCGTGACGATGCTTCCAGTACTTTGTATGGTAGGAATTTTCTCTGGCATTTATGGCGGGTACCTCGTGGCTGTGCGCCTAAGTCATGTAGCGAGTGGGACATTTTTGAGTTCGCTCAAGCAGTGGGTCGATCCGGCTGACTTCCAGGACGGCATGGTCAAAACGATGGTTTTCGGGCTCATCGTCGCCTTGGTCGCGTGCCAGCAGGGGCTACGGACGAGCAAGGGGGCGGTCGGGGTCGGTGAGTCCACCACCAGAACGGTCGTGCTCACAATGGTGCTGATTTACGTGGCGAACTACTTTATGACCGCCTGGCTTTTCGGCTAAATCGGCTGAGGAAATTACGAGAGATGGGCACGATTCAGACTAGTTTTAGCGTCAAAGTAAGGATGCATATCGCGGTATATGTGGGTCTCGCGGTGGTTTTGCTGTCAGTTGCGGGTTGCGCGAACAAGGCGGCGACCAAGAATACGCCTCCATCTGTAACCCCCACTAAAGGATCAGTGTCACCAACCCCTGAAGTCGGAAAGGGCGGGATTGGAACGGGTGCGTTCACACCTTCTCCAGTGCCTCCGGGCACGTACGAGATTGGTAAACCGAAAGAAAAGGGATGGAGTTCGGCCCCGTTGACACTCGCATCTCTCGGGAAGAGCATGGACATGGCGATGCGCGATTTGGAGCGGACGATTATCGAGTCCGTGACCAATTTTGACGATCCCGAGTGGGGATCGATGCGGGCCACTCCAGATGTTTTCATTGAAGACGAGCACTCGTTCAGGATCATTTACACGCTTCCCGGTGATGTTGGTGAAGACCGGCTTTTGATCGGTGATGGAAAGCGCCGGGTCGAACGGCTCAAGAGCAAATGGACCAGCCTTAATCCTTTTAGTGCAAGCCCTTCAATCTCTTCGAAAGATGCGGTCAATCGCTGGCCGCTCGAGTTTCCTTCGTTGATGTTCGCGCTGTACAACCAGGGCGCGGACATATGGGGCCCATTGCTCGATGGATGGCAGTCGGGCAAGGGAGGTTTTAAGGCGACAGTCGAGGAACAGACTTTCGAAATGGAGGGCAAGAAAGCGTCGCACTTCAGGGTTCTTGCCACTCGCGGCGGAGCAGAACCTGCATCGGTAGAAGTCATTGTCGACAAGGAACGGCTGTTGCCACTAACGATTCGGGTTCAAATGACGAGAAAGGGAGGAAAGGAACTC
The DNA here is from genome assembly GCA_964476165.1 of uncultured Fimbriimonadaceae bacterium. Classification (GTDB taxonomy): domain Bacteria; phylum Armatimonadota; class Fimbriimonadia; order Fimbriimonadales; family Fimbriimonadaceae; genus JADFMN01. The sequence goes on along the minus strand of CAYYZP010000046.1, from coordinate 3,870 downwards.
AAGGCGATGTGGAGCGGGCGTTGGAAGTTCAAGGGAAAGCACGATCCGAACTCGTTTTTGATTCCCGTCGCCGCAAACAATTGAAGGATCGCCGTAACGAAAACGATCTTGGTCAGTATAATTTGATAGGAGACGACAAGGATGCTTACTTCGGTCTTATTTGCCATCGCGCTCGTAACGCCCCACGCGGAGCCTGCCGCAATCACTTTGACCAAGGTCAAGGCGTTTACAGATTTTCGCGCGACGGCCATTGCCACATCTCGCAAAGGCGATCTTTTCGCCGTCGCGTCCGAAGACCTCAATGTGCGCCTGATCGATGTTAAGACTTTCAGCACACGTTTCACATTGCAGGGTCACCCGATGACGCCCTATGCCGTCGCATTTAGTCGTGACGGAAAGTTTTTGGCGAGCGGCGACGAGTCGGCGCGGATTTTTTTGTGGGACACGAAGACAGGAAAAAAAATCCGCGAGTTTCCACGTGAGAAAGGGCACAAGCGCGGCATCCAGGCGATAGCGTTTTCATTGGACGGAAAGCAGTTTGCAAGCGTGGGCAAGGACGACGTGATCATGGTGTGGAACACGGCGGGCGGACATCCGATCAAATCGATCCCCGGCAATGGCGCCAACTTTTATGGGGTGTCGTTCATGGACAACGGTTCGATTGCGACGGCGACGCTTGCGGAGGGCATGCGCGTCTTCAAGAACGGCACCTATGACCTCCTTGCAAAGTTGAAGGTCGATAGTGGACAGGGGGCGAACGACCTTGCCGTCAACGCCAAGGGCACGCTCGGGGTGACCGGGGGTCGTGACGGCAAGGTCGTTGTGTGGGACATGAAAACGAGGAAGACGCTTGGTGCTGTGCAGGCCCATTCGGACTGGGTATTGGACGTCGAGTTCACTCCCAACGGGCGTGTGGCGGTGAGTTGTTCGACGGACTCGAATGTTTGCGTGATAGACACTTCAGCCTTGAAAACTGTTGCAACCATCAGCGGTCGCGCCTTCGTCGACTCGTTGGTGGGGGTCATGAGCGACGGAAAATATCTGCTGACGACGGACGGCGGCAACAAACTCGAGGTCTACCAGTTCGATCCGCCGCAAAAGTAGGCGACGAAACCTCGTCGCGGCTTTGTGTGTAGTAACACTACTATGTCGGAAGACGGCCCTAACAAGTCAGAGCAGAAGGACGTCCGGTCTGAGGAACTGCTGGACTATATAAAGTCGGTCATCAAAGAAGGGTCCGCGAAGCGCATCATCGTGCGCAACAAGGAGGGGAAAGACCTGCTCAACTTTCCATTGGCGGTGGGGGTGGTCGGTGTAATCTTGGCGCCGCTGTGGGTGGCGATAGCGGGCATCGTGGGGCTAGCCAGCGAGTTCACGGTCGTGGTAGAGCGGAGCGAGTAGGGCTATTGCTTAGAGTTGAGCCTTGCCATCTCTTCTTTCAAGTGTGGTATCGCCCAGGTGACTCCTTCAGTTCCGCACCACGTTTCAATCCGTAACCAATCAAGTAAGGCACCAATTGCGTTTGCCACCAATGCTGCTGAGTGGAGGCTCCCACGGTCTTTCCAATGGACATACGCTGCAAACCTGTCGAGGACACTGTCAGTTGGTTTGATGATGTGCAACAGCAAGTCGTTCTCGTGCAGCATGTCCCATTTTGCAATGTAATCGCCACCGATCATCAATGGGCCAGGTGGAAAGTCCAGCGTAAGCGGCGTTTGAGAGTGTTCGTAGTGTTGGCCCTTCAGTACAAAGCCTAGATTCTTAAGTGCCTCTGCACTACCGCTGCCATCGAACGAAAGCACGTAGTCGAGATCACGCGATTGATAGGCTTCGATCGAGTAGATCGTCGCCGCACCGCCTCCTGTCAGTACGGCTTTTGTCCCGGCTCGATCAAGTTCAGTACACACAATGAACGCAAGTTCCCGGAGGGTTGTGCCGTGAGTTATGTCCACTTTATATTTCCTTGCCTCTTCTTCGCGGACGCTTGCGAAGCGCACGGATGGAGTCCATGAGTTCGGGCTCGGCAATAGTGAGCCGTTCGATTAACCTAACCAGTTCCTGTCGTGCGACAAAGCGTGGATTGAGGGACACTCGCCGTTCTTTTCCAATGTATCTGCTCACGATCACGCCTTGTGTCTCAAGTCGGTCCAAAGAGGTTGAGACGTTCGCGACACTGGATTGTGCCAACCGCGAGATTTCTCGAGGGTATGTGTCCTCCAGCAATACAATCACCATGAGTAGCAGGGTTTGTCGCCTGCTTCCGAAGAGCATTTGCCTCTTTTCGTTCATGACCTATATTATAGGTCATATGATCTGTAAAAGCGAACATATGTTCGTAAAAACCGAACAATGTAGGCTCAAAGTCATAGAGAGCGCGCAATTTCTAAGGTGCTGGGAAAGCCCTGCCGTGTGAAGCGGTCATAATTTGAACCTGACGATGGCAGGAGACCGCCCCAAGAACGTACGGATCGTGACTCTGGGCTGTGCCAAGAACGAGGTGGACAGCGAGGAGATCGCGGGTGTCTTGGCAGGGGCTGGGTGGACGGTGGCCGGCTCTTGCGAGGCCGAAGTCACGGTCATCAACACCTGCGGGTTTTTGGAGTCTGCCAAGAGGGAGTCGATCGAGGCGATCAAGAAGGCAGTCGCGGCCAAGGGTGGGGGGAAGGTGATCGTCGCGGGGTGTTTGGCGCAGCGTCTTGGACAAGAATTGCAACGGTTGGCGCCTGGGGCGGACGCTTATGTGGGCGTTGGGCAGATGGCGCGGTTCGGGGAGATCGCGTCTTCAGTTTTTGGGCACGAAGGAGTACTGGTGGACGCACGCCCCCCCCAGCACTTGTGGGCGGATGTTGCGACGCGCGCACGGACAGGAAAGCCGTGGAGCGCGTATCTCAAGGTGAGCGAGGGATGCGACCACAAGTGTACGTTTTGCACGATCCCTTCTTTTCGCGGGCCGCACTCGAGCAAGCCCATTGAGCGCGTAATGACGGAGGCGCGGCACTTGGCGCGGACCGGCGCTGTGGAAATAAACTTGATCGCGCAGGATGTGACGCAATATGGATTCGACCTGTACAAAGAATTCACGTTGCCTCGGCTGTTGCGCTCGTTGGACGAGGTCGAAGGGATCGAGTGGATACGGTTGCTGTACTTTTATCCCAATCGATTGACGGACGAAGTGATTGTGGCGATGACGGAGTGCGAGAAGGTCGTTCCTTACATCGACATCCCGTTGCAGCACACTCACCCGGACGTTTTGCGGCGGATGAAGCGGCCGTGGGACGGGTCGCGGTACTTGAAGGTGTTCGAGAAAGTGCGCGCTGCTATGCCCACTGTTGCGATAAGGACGACTTTCATAGTCGGATTTCCTGGCGAGACGGAAACGGAGTTTGCTCATTTGTTGGACTTTGTAAAGGAGGCGAAGTTGGACCGGGTGGGGGCGTTCTTGTTCAGTCGCGAGCCGGGTACTCCGGCGCACGACATGGATGGGCAGGTGCCGCTTCAAGTTAAGGAGCAAAGGATCGACAGGCTGATGCGCATTCAGCAGGGTGTGTCGCTCGAGATAAACAAAGCGTGGGAGGGGCGCACGCTGCGCGTTCTCGTCGACGAGTGTAAGGACGGCTGGGTTGCGGGCCGTTCGTACCGTGACGCGCCGGAGATCGATGGCTGGGTGTACGCGCAAGGCGACGCGGTGCCGGGGGCTTTCGTCGATGTTATCGTGACGGAAGGCAAAGAGCACGACCTTTACGGGCACCTTGAGGGCGTCGAGGCGCCGAAGCGACAGGTGCGCTCATTGCAAATGGCGGCACTCAGGCGGGCGCAATAGTGAGGGGTCGAGGGTCAGGGTTTAGGGGGGGGATGCCTCAGCAGTACGGA
>CAYYZP010000045.1:0-2902 GCA_964476165.1 uncultured Fimbriimonadaceae bacterium | reverse complement strand
AGGATGTCGGTGAGGGTCGTGTACTTGCCATCGTGGTAGACGAGGCCCATCGCGATGCCGGCGACGGGCGCCTTGAGCGGCACGCCTGCGTCCATGAGCGCGAGGGTCGAGCCACACACTGAAGCCATCGAGGTCGAACCGTTCGATTCGAGCACTTCACTCATCAAGAGACAGGTGTATGGGAAGTCGGGATGGTCGATCGGTACGACCGGCTCGAGCGCACGCTCGGCGAGCGCGCCGTGACCGACCTCTCGCCGACCTGGTCCGCGCAATGGTCGCACTTCCCCCACCGAATACGGCGGGAAGTTGTAAAAGTGCATGTACTTCTTGTCTTTGACGCTCTCGTCGATCGTATCGATCATTTGTGCGTCCTTGGGCATCCCCAAAGTGAGGATCGTCATGACCTGCGTCTGACCTCGCGTAAACATTCCGGAGCCGTGGACGCGAGGCAACAATCCTGCGACGGCTTCGAGGTCTCTGATCTCCGTCAATCCTCGACCGTCGGGCCTCTTGCCGTCTTCGATCACCGACTTTCGGATGACCTTCTTGATTGCGGAGTCGACTGCGCCAGCGATCTGCGGCAAACGCTCGGCGTCGTCTTTGTACTTCTCGTTGTACTTTCCAATGAGCGACTTTGCGAGTTCTGCTGAGGCGTTTTCGCGCGTGGCTTTGTCAGGGTTGAAAATTCCTGCCTGGATTGTTGCAAGTTCGTTCGACTTGATCTCTTCGACGAGCGCTTCATCGGCCTTTTCTATGATGGGCTCGCGCTTTGCTTTCCCGACCATTGCGCCGAACTTTTCAAACTCGGCACAGATCGACCGGATCGCTTCGTGGGCGAAGGTAAGCGCCTTGACCATCAGTTCTTCGCTGACTTCTTTCGCGCCCGCTTCGACCATCGAAATCGCGCCCTTGTGGCCGGCGACAATGAGGTCGAGTTTGGAGATTTTCAAGTCTTCGTTTGATGGGAACAGGACGAGTTTGTCGTCGATATATCCCACGCGGACGCCCGCCACGGGACCTGCGAAAGGAACGTCAGATACCGCGAGCGCTGCGCCTGCGGCGTTGATCGCCAGGACGTCGGGCGGACAGTTCTTATCGACCGAGAACGCCATTGCGATGACTTGCACGTCGTTGCGCATCCCTTTGGGGAAAAGCGGTCGGAGCGGTCTGTCCATCAAACGGCTGGTGAGTACCGACTTTTCAGACGGTCGCCCCCCCCTCTTGACGAACCCGCCTGGTATCTTGCCGACGGAGTATTTGCGCTCCTCAAAGTCGCAGACGAGTGGGAGAAAATCGATGCCAGGTCTTGCGGAACTGGACATGGTCGCTGTGCCGAGGATGACGGTTTCGCCCATCCCAAGTAGGACTGCCCCCCCCGCTTGTTTCGCTACGCGACCTGTTTCAATACTGAGGGTCTTTCCCCCGATTTCAAATGTATGTGTGTGGATCATTGAGCCTCTTGCTGAATCAGCGAGGCTTCACTTCCCGAATCCCTAGCCGGGTGACGAGTTCACGGTATTTGACGACGTCCTTTTCTCGGAGATAACCTTCGAGCCTTCGCCTCTTTCCGACAAGTCGGAGGAGCCCCATTCGTGAATGGGCGTCCTTCTTGTTGGTGCGAAGGTGCTCGGTGATCTGCTGGATGCGCGCCTGCATGACGGCGATCTGGACCTCTGCTGATCCAGTGTCGCCTTCTTTCGTGGCGTAGTCCTTGATGACGGTCTTTTTAGTGGACTTGTCTAACGGCATGTTCGTAGTCTTGAAGCCTCTATCTGGGGTCCGAACTTTTTCGGACTCGGCCCGGCTTCCAAATGCCGCTCTGCGCAACCCCGCACGCGGGGCTCCGAACAACGGCACGCAGTCTGCCCGACCGGAACCCAGGATACCAGGCTCCCGCTAACCGGTCAAGGTCCCGTCGCCATTGGCACTTGTCCATTGGGCCGACCCCATTGATAGTTCCTTAGCAAACCGTTCCGATTTTGGGCAGTTCCTATGCAAATTTTCCGGAATGGAGTCAATTTCGGCCAGTTCCTCAGCAAATCGTTCTGAATAGGTCATCCGCCAATATCGCGCTTGCGACGCCCCGTTTGTGGTGTACCTCCCGAGTAGAATCCCGCCGATGGACGTTGCCGTGGTTGGGGCTGGGAGTTGGGGCACGGCTCTGACACTTGTCTTAGCCAGAAACGGCCACGAGGTCTCCCTTTTTGGTAGGGACGACGAGAACTTCCATTCCCTCCGAGCCTGCCGAGAAAACCTCACCTATCTACCAGGCCACATCCTCCCTTCGTCCGTCAAGTACGCAACGTTGGACGAGTTTCCAGAATCTTGCCCGCTCGCTATCCTCGCGGTTCCTTCGATGGCTGTGCTTGATGTAGCACGAAAATTAAGGAACGCACAGATCGTTTGCATCGCGAGCAAAGGTCTGGACGCCGTGAGCGGTTCCGTCCTCAGTGATGTCGTGGCTTCGGTCGCGCCCGATGTGCGTTTGGTCGCACTCAGCGGACCAAACCTCGCCGTCGAACTCGCCCAAGGAATCCCCACCGTCGCCGTCGCCGCGAGCAAAGATCTCCAAGCAGCCGAACAAGTAAGAGGACTTTTCATGTCGCGCAACTATCGCATCTACACATCCGATGACATGCGCGGAGTGGAACTCGCTGGCTCGCTGAAAAACGTCATGGCGATCGCGGCGGGAATGAGCGACGGCCTTGGTTATGGCGACAACACAAAGGGCGCGCTGCTGGCACGAGGGCTCAACGAAATGGCCCGCATCGGTCTCAAACTCGGCGCCCGCGTGGACACTTTTCTCGGCATCGCCGGGGTCGGCGACCTATTCGCCACCGCCAACAGCAAACTGAGCCGCAACTACCGCGTCGGCCATGCGCTAGGACAGGGCCATCGCATC
>CAYYZP010000044.1:0-3414 GCA_964476165.1 uncultured Fimbriimonadaceae bacterium | reverse complement strand
CGAAAAACGCATACGTGATCGCTCCCCCACCCGCTTGCTTGTTGAGGGCAAGCACAGCCACCGCGCCGCAAAGCGCCACCATGCTTCCGACGCTCAGGTCGATCCCCGCGGTCATGATGACGAAGGTCATGCCGATGGCGATGATGCCGACGTAAGCGTTTTGGCTCAGGAGGTTGCGGACGTTCTCTGCCTGCAAGAATCCGTCGTTGCGCGTGACTATATTGATGACGAAGAGCAGCACAAACGCGACAAGCACGCCGTACTCCTGCAAGACCCGCTTCAAGCCGCTACGACCCCCGCCGCAAGCGCCATGATCGCCTCCTCAGTTATCTGGTCGCCCAAAAGTTCCCCCACCATCTTCCCTTCGCGCATGACCAAGACTCGCTGGCACACGCCGACAATTTCGGGCAGGTCGGAAGAGATCACGACGCACCCGACGCCTTCCGAGGCGAGTTTTTGTATGAGGCCATAGATTTCTCGTTTCGCGCCGACGTCTACCCCCCTCGTTGGCTCGTCGAGCAGAAGGACGCGCGGCTTCGTCTCGAGCCACTTAGCGACGGAGGTTTTCTGTTGGTTTCCACCGCTGAGGAGCGAGACGCTGGTTCGCAAATCGCTTGCGCGAATGTCCAATTGCTTTTGCCAACTCTTTGCCGATTCCAACTCTTTTTTTCTATCGACAAGTGGGTGGCAGTATGCTTTGAGGTTTGCGAGGGTGATGTTTTCGACTACGTCGAGACCCATGACGAGCCCGATCGACTTTCTGTCTTCACTGACGTAGGCGATTCCAGCGGCCATCGAGTCCTGGACTGATGCGATGCGAATCCTCTTACCGCAGACGGACACCGTGCCTTCGTCCATTTTTCGAGAGCCGCTGATCGCTTCTGCGAGTTCGGTTCTTCCTGCCCCCACCAGACCGGCGATGCCCAAGATCTCGCCGGCGTGGACTTTCAGATCGACGCCTCTTACGTGCGAGCCGACCACGACCCCCACCGCTTCGAGGAGCGGCTTGCCGGGTTTGTGCTCACTTTTCAGTGGAAAAAAGTCTTGGAGTTCCCGCCCGACCATCAATGACGCGAGTTTGGTTTGCGAAACGTCTCCCTTCGCAAGTGTCGCAACCAAGAGTCCATCGCGCAACACGCTTACCTTGTCGCAAATCACCTCGACTTCAGCCAGTCGGTGCGAGATATAGATGACACAAACGCCATCGCGCTTGAGTTCGCCGATCAGTTTGAAAAGCGAATCCGTTTCCTTGTCTGTGAGCACCGCCGTCGGCTCGTCCATGATGAGAATCCGCGCGCCGTACGAGACCGCTTTTGCGATTTCGATAAGTTGCTTCCCTGCGATCGAGAGATCTGCCACACGGGTCGAAGGAAGAAAGGTCGCCCCCACCCGTGCAAGCAGCCTCGTGGTCTCTTCGGTCATTGCCCGCAGGTCGAGCAGGCCAAACTTCGTTTTCTCTGATCCCAAAAACACGTTTTCTGCCACCGATAGGTCGTCGATGACGTCGAGTTCCTGGTGGATCATGGCGATCCCAGATTCGAGCGCGTGGCGCACGCCCTGGAGAGCGATTTCACGGTCGTCCAAGTGGATCGATCCAGTTGTAGGCTGTTCGATCCCCGAAAGGATCTTCATGAGCGTGCTTTTCCCTGCTCCGTTTTCGCCGACGATGCCGTAGACCTCGGCGGGCTCGAACTGCATGGACACGTCTGCCAGGGCGCGGACGCCTGGAAACTCTTTGGTCACGCTCCTGACTTCTAGTCTAGGCATCGGGGGCCAGGGTACCCCGCGACTGCCCCCTCTCCTCTCTGGGGGAGAGGGGGTAGGGGGTGAGGGGTCAAACCAAAGAAGAATTCCAATATAATAAGTCCATGTTAGCTTTAGTTTTCGCCCTGACGTTGCAGGATGTGGGCATCCCAGAACTTGGCGTGCTCGTTTTTTCCAAGACGGCCGCGTTCCGCCACGACAGCATCGCCGACGGGCGACAGATGATGAGCACCCTGGGCCGCGAAAACGCCTGGATGGTCACGTTCACCGAAAACTCGACCCAGTTCGTGGACGCCCTCCCTCGTGTGCGCGTCGTCGTCTTTTTAAATACGACGGGCGACGTCCTCGACGACAAGCAACAGGAGGCGTTTTCCAAGTGGTACAAACGAGGTGGGGGATATGTCGGGATCCACGCTGCTGCGGACACAGAGCACGACTGGCCGTGGTACGGCAAGTTGGTGGGGGCATACTTTAAGACCCACCCTGCTATCCAACAGGCGAACGTCATCGTCGAGGCACCGACGCATCCTGCCATCAAGCACCTCCCCAAGCCTTGGTACCGGACTGACGAATGGTACGACTATGCGACGAACCCTCGCAAGTCCGTCAAAGTTCTTGCAAGGTTGGACGCAAAATCCTACAAGGGTTCGGACATGGACGACGACCATCCGATCGTCTGGTGCCAGGAGTTCGACGGAGGCCGTTCGTTCTACACCGGCCTCGGCCACACCACCGAGTCATATACGGAGAAAGAGTTTGTCGAGATGATCCGCCAAGCGATCCTGTGGGCGGCGAAACGATCATTGTAATCTGATACTTAGTAATGAGATTTGAGATTCCCTGCAGGCATACCATGAACAGATACTTTGTATACTTCGCGTTGTCGTCTTGGATAGCGCTAGGCTGCGGTGAACCAACGGTGGTTAAAAATGGGTCCTCAACGGCTGACAATCCAGGACCTCCTCTAAGTGCTCTCTCCCAACAAGAAACGAAAGACATACTCGACAGGTACTACGATCTACTGAGTTCTGCAAAGACGCTCCACCTGCAAGAAGAATCGCTCTATCATGCAGATTTCGTAGTCGAATACTGGCTTATCGCTGATGGTCCTTACCGGAGCGTGATGACCTATTTGGACGAAAAGGGTGTGGAACGGGCCGATCGGACGTATGGAACTACATCGACTATTTTGCACGTAGACGATTCGAAGCATGAATACACAGTCGATGACCGAAATCCTGGAGCGCCGTTCCTCAACGGCATGGAGCCGTTCCTCCAATCTGAGCGACCCGAATACACACTCAGAGGCAAGGTCAGCCGGACCACGTTCCAGGGCAAGGAGACTTTCACGATCCAAACCGGCGAGCAGTCAGTTTCCGGAAGCATGGTGTCCGTGTTCGTAGACACAAAAACACTTCATCCGATCGGCTGGGAGTACAGGGTGGGGGACAGCGCGGAGCAGACAGCCATCACAATCTTTGAACTTGATATACCAATCACTCCGAAGGATTGCGAATGGAACCCACCCAAAGGTTACGGTGGCAAAGACGGCCCGTTGACTGCCCACAGGAAGAAAATGGAGGAAATGGAAAAAGAGATCGCAAAGTTGCAGAAAGATCTTGATCAAAAATGATCTCACGTCTCCCGCAG
>CAYYZP010000043.1:0-1647 GCA_964476165.1 uncultured Fimbriimonadaceae bacterium | reverse complement strand
CGGGCACCGGGAACAGCACGACGGCAAGCAACAGAACCGCCCACAGTGAGCGCGCCTTCCAAAGTCGATACGTGGCGTAACACGCTAATCCAAAGGCCAAGTAGCCCGCAAAAATCGGCCATGCCCCGGCCACTCGACTGTTTTCAAAGGAAAACGTGTGGAGCACGCTCGGCGAAGGCGCGAGCATGAGGAGCGCGTAGTGCCACAGCCCTCGGCCACCGAGCGCTAGTTGCTCGAGAACCGTGTGCGGCTCCGCCTCGATTTTTCCGTAAGGAGAAACCATCCACATCGAAACGAACACTGTGCAGGCGGCGAAGAACGGCGCGAGTGTCAAGACCCAACTGCGAAAGCACCGGTCTTCTCGTTGCGAAAAGTAGACGTAGGCCACTGGCACCAACAGAAACGCAAGCGCAGACTGTTCCTTGCACAGCATCGCCAAGAGAAGAACAAACGCGCTGGCGATGAGCAGGACGAACCGATTCCGATGCGAACCCAGTCCGGCGACGAGCAAGAGAACGAACAAGGCGACAAAGAGCGCGCACAGCGAATCAGTGCGTCCACCGATCCACGAAACGGTGCTCGCCTGGATCGGCTGGATTCCGAACAGGAGTCCCGCCAAGAATGCGGCCTTGCGACTCTTGCTCAGTCGGAGCGCCAAGAGGATCACGACTACGACCGTGGCGAGGTGGATGAGCACGTTCGTTTGATGATAGTAAAACGGGTTTGTCCCAAAGATCGCACGGTCGGCCTGGAACGAAAGCGAGACGGCCGGCCTGTAGTATCCATAGTTGAACGGCTGTGTGAACGCGCCCTGCCAGCCGTAGGCGCTGCCGATCGCTTCTCCTCGGAGGATGTCGAAGTCGTCCCAGACCGGCGTGCCGCGCATGGCGGGCATGAATGGGACCGTGGAGACGACGAGGACGCCGAAGATCGCGTAGATCCATAGCCTTCGACCCAGTGCATTCGACATTGTTACACTCTATTGTCTGACTATTAAGGGATTCCACTAGGTGTCCGAGAGGTCATTTCGCGACTTTTTCTGGGTCTATCGATGGAAGGTTTGCGATGATCTCGGTGCCAAGTTCTGCGCTCATGGCCCCATTGGCCACAGATTGTTGAATGATTGCTATTGCTTCGTCCCTGCGACCCCTGGCTGACAGATCGTTTGCCAAAAGAATATACGCTTGTCCGACGGAAGGTTCGAGATAAATTGCTTTTCGATACGATTCCTCAGAAACGGAGTGCGCGCCGAGTCTTTTCTTGATGAGCCCATTGAACAGAAGCGCATTGTAGTTGTCTGAATCAAGTCTCAGCGCTTCGATGATCGCCCTTTCCGCACCGTCGATGTTGCCGGCCAAGGCATAGTTTTTTGCAAGAAACGCCCAGGCATCGACTCCATTGGGTGCGATCCCGTTCGAGGCGTTTAGTGCATTTGCACTGTCTGGCAGATCGCCCTCATCCATGCGTTTCATCCCGAGGATGAAAAACATGTTAGCGAGATTATGTTGCTCGTCGATGTTCGGATTCGAGTCGATGTTGAGTCGGCGCCTCAATTGAGGCTCGCTTTGAAACCTTCGGACTGCTACTTCCGGATCTGACCACTCGCGAGAGCCGTAGATCCAATCGAGCGCCGCTTCCAGGCGTTCG
>CAYYZP010000042.1:0-3580 GCA_964476165.1 uncultured Fimbriimonadaceae bacterium | reverse complement strand
AGCCGATTTTTCCATCGGACTTTTCAGAAACATAACGACGGTTCGACTCGATCCAATCGACGAGGCGCATTCGCGATTCGCTACCGACCGGCTCGGCATAGACGGTCCGCGCACCTTCCGTTTCGGGCTTGCTGTTGACCGTCACTGGCACGATCTTTCCTGCTCGGCCCGCGAGAGCGCCCATGAAGTCAGTGCCGATTTTTGCGGGAACTCCAGCCAGATCGATCAAGAAGTCACCTTCGTTCACGCCCAATCCAGGCTCCGCGAGGGGGGACATCTCAGAAGGCAAAAAACCATCGCCCTTCAGAATTTTTCCTATTTTGTAATAGCCGCTGGGGTCTGGCACGAGGTCCACACCAAGGAACGATCCACCTTGCATTGGCTTGACCGATTGCTCGTCGCCCTGGGCAAGATACTGGTGCGAAGAACCGATTTCTGCCTGCATCCATCGTATCAGTTCATCGAGTTCGTCGCGGCTCCTCACGCGCGGAAGAAACTTTGCGTATTTTTGTCCGATCGCGGGCCAATCGTTGCCGTGCATGTTTTCAAGATAAAAATAATCGCGTAGATACCGCCATGCGTCCCAAAATATCTGCGGCCACTCTTTTGCAGGATCTATGCGAAGAGTCAAGCCGCCGAAGTCCACGATGCCAGTCGTCGCAGGTACGTCTTTGCCATTGGCATCGATGACGCGCAAGCCGGTCATCAGGACTCTCTTTCCGTCGGCAGAGACTTCGACTACCGTTCCCGTTGAGAGAACTCCCGATGTTTTCGCCGCGAGATCGTAGAACTGCACCGATCCCCCACCGCTGATGAGGATGCGACTGCCCGCGCATTCGAGGCTCGCGTACGAACCGGGCGCAAGAGGAACGACCACGAGCCTTTCGTAGAGTCCATCGAGATCGATTTTCGTGCCCTCGTTTTTCTTTTCTTCGGGATTCTTCTCTTCGTCTTTCTTTGGAGGCTCTTCTTTAGCGTTCTCGGGCAGAAACCCAGACTTTGTGTCCTTAGAGAGCATCAAGATGCAGAGCACGTTGACGTTTGACGTGTTCAGTTGGTTCAAGACTTGATCGCTGTCTACATTGAAGTTTCGTTGGCTCAGAAACGCGAGGCACTTCCCGTCGCTCGTGAACTTTGGCGTGATATCGTGCGCCATTCCGTGGCCAAGAGTGTGCTTCTCTCCAGTCGAGATGTTGTAAAGCACGAGGCGGCTTTGGTATATAATTCCGTTGACTTCACCATACGCGACCCACTTAGAGTCAGGAGAAAACGAGTGGTCCGTCCCCCCCCAGGTCGCGTACGCCTGATTAAGTTTTTTCTCTATGCCCGTTTCGATTTCGATGAGTCTTAGCCAGTTGTCGCTATCGTTGAGCGCGATATGTTTTCCGTCGGGAGACCACGAGTAATTGACCAATCGTCGGCCAGTGTCGGTCGTGATCTGCTTGGGCGCCGACCCGTCGGCGTTTGCGACATAGAGTTGTTGCTCGCCGCTCTCATCGCTGAGATACGCGACTTTGGTCGCGTCAGGCGACATGTGCGGAGTGCGAAAACGCACACCGTCAGCCGATTTCCAAACGACCGCAGCGCCTTCTCCTGCCGGCGCGTCGATGATCTGGCCCCGCGCCTCGACAAGCACGCGCTTCCCGGTCTTGGAGATGCTGGCGTCACCGCGATTTGTCCTTGCTGGCACGCGGAATGGGCGCATGTGCGGCAGATCGCTCGCCATTTCGAACGCGACTGGGCTTGTTTTTCCCGTTGAAGGGTCGTAAATCTCGACCTCTTCGCCGTTCTGATAGATCACGCGGCTGCCGTCGCCATTAATCTCGCGGACCTCGTGATTGTAAGGGCCTGCGACCTTTTCTGCCCTGCCGCCTTTCGCCGGCACACGCATCAAATTGAACGTGTTGCCCTGCATGTTGGCAAAGTAAACGCTGTCCCCCACCCAACACGGGAACTCGTTCGTACCATCGACGTCGGTGATCTGCTTGAACTGCTTGGTCGCCGTGTCCCCCACCCAAATCTGGTTCTGCATTCCACCGATGTAGTGGAACCAGGCTGTGCCCGTTCGGTTGAAGCGCGTGAACGCAAACTTGGATTCCTTTGCGCTGAAGGAGACGTTTACGCCGAACTCCGTTGGGAGGTCGACTGGCGCGCCCCCTGCCGCTGGGACCATTTTAAGGTCGTAGGGCTCGGGCTGTTGTGTCGTTCGATAAACGACGTGGGTTCCGTCGTTGTTCCAGCCCTGAACCGTTGCATAGGCATAGTGATAAGTCAACCTCCGCGGCGAACCCCCACCCGTAGGCATCACGTAGGCTTCGCTCACTCCGTCGTACTGTCCCATGAAAGCGATCTGGCTTCCATCGGGAGAAAAGCGCGGATAGATCTCCTCACCCGCATCACTGGTCAGCCTTCGCGCCTGAGCGGTCTTGAGGTCGCCCAACCAGAGATCTCCCTCCGAACCGAATACGACAAGGTCGCCGTGAATGTCTGCAAAGCGCATGAAGGGAGGGTTTTCAGGGCCAGAGGCTACAGAAGAAAACAAGAGGGCAAAAGTGAGCAACATAATCGTCTCCAATACTGTTTTACCCCTACCTTTGTCACCCCAGTTCTTGTAAGAAACTCTCGACCAACCGCCGTGGGAAGTGGTAAAAACGGCGTGGAGCGCGGCTGACATGATCGCCCATACCCTCGCCTTATTGTTTTGTGTCGGTATCGGCACAAGCGAAAGAACACCGCCGGGGCTTCGTCAAGAGATCGTCCACGACTCCCCCCACTTCACGGCGAACAACGGAACCGGGGACTACTTCTATCGATATCGCCTCCATTTGGAAGACGAGCCGGACGATTACGAGGCCACGCGCGTCGTACGCACACGCCCAGAGTCTCCTGCGCCAAATTTCGAAATGTCAGAAGAGCGGATCAGTACGCACGACCTTACAGGCAACCAGACTTCGGTAAACGCAGTACAGCAATTGGCATCTGCCGAGGGGATCGCAAAGTCGGCAAAGCCCGTGTTCTTTCGATCCCTAAAAGGTACTTGGCAACGCTCGGCTGAGACCGTCGATCTAAAACCCATGACGATCGATCCGAACGAAGGCATTCGTCCAGGTGGGTGGACCGTACGGAGATATGGGTACGACATTTGGTATTCGGACGCCCACGTCCAACTTTATCGGACGACCCCCACCGGTGGAACCGAAAAAGTCGGCGAAGAGGCGATCATCGAACTCTATGAATACCGGATTCCGGTCCCTTTGATTAGCGAGTCGTTCTACCCCGATGTCGCCCTGGCGAACGACGCTTATCACCTGCCTGAAGGGTTCGGCGGTATCAAGTTCAGCGATGCATACGCCAACGTTTTGGGGATCGGGGGCGTGACCCTGCCCCGCTTAAACGCGTCGATCAATCTTTATGGCAAAATGAGTTACACGACGAACGCGACCAACTATCGCAACGACGTTTTAAGGACTCTTCCCAAGCGGTTTACAAATTTTTCGGACATCGTCGGTCTCGCACCGAAAAAAGTGGACGAGATGTTGGGCGCGGTCGCTGGCCAAGGCACGAGCATGAACTCCTTGCG
>CAYYZP010000041.1:0-1802 GCA_964476165.1 uncultured Fimbriimonadaceae bacterium | reverse complement strand
TGTGCTGTGGCACCGGCGACTTTTTGAGCGCGATCCGCCGAACGGTTGGTCCAAGCGGCCATATCGTCGGGCTCGATTTTTGCGACCCGATGCTGGCTAGGGCCGTTGAAAAGGGCGTTTTTGCTGACCTTGTTCTCGGGGACGCCTGCCGACTTCCGTTCCGGAGCGAAATGTTCGACGCCGTGACCGTCGGGTGGGGGCTAAGGAACGTCACCGATGTCTCGATCGCGTTGAAAGAAGCGCACAGAGTGCTCAAAGTGGAGGGACGGTTCGTCACGCTCGATATGGCGCGTCCACGAAGCGCTATTCTTGGGCGGGCGAGCGAAAAAGCGTTTCATAGAATCGTGCCTTTTTTGGGGAGAATGTTTGGAAAGTCCGAGGCGTATACTTATCTTCCTAAGAGCACTCTTCAGTTTTTGTCGCGTGAACAGATGAGCGAACTTTTACAAAAATCAGGCTTTGTGTCTGTTCAGTGCCAAGACTTTTTCTTCGGAAACGTGTGCATGCACTGGGGAGTGAAGGCGTGAGCGCGGCGGCGTTTTTGGGCGCGGTCCGAGACCGGGTGCCGCCAGAATCGCTCGCCCAACTCGGCACGACCATCGATGAGGCCGAGGCTCTGCTCAAGTTTGAAATGGGCTCGCTCATCAGCACAGTCGCCGACTGCGGTAACCAGACATTGCTCGCCGGTGGCAAGCGTCTCCGCCCTGCTTTGACGATCGCCTGTGCGGGTGCGACCGGAGCCGTCGACGCCCCCGGTGTGACCGGTGTCGCGGCGGCGATGGAGATGATCCACATGGCGACGCTGATCCATGACGACGTCATCGACCGCGCCGCCATTCGTCGGGGCGTCCCGACCGCGGGTGCGCTTTTTGGAAACACCGAAGCGGTCTTGAGCGGCGACGTTCTGCTTGCAAAGGCGATGCGACTCCTTGCAGAGAACAGCAACATCGAAATGCTCCGAATGGTCAGCCAGGGAGTGGTCGATCTTGCAGAAGGCGAGGTTTACGAACTCGAGTGCCGTGGAAAGTTGGATCTTTCTCAAGAAGACCACTTGCGCGTGCTGGACCTCAAGACCGCCGCCTTTATCGCGTGTTGCTGTCGCGCGGGCGCACGGCTCAACAATGCTCCAATTAACATCGAAGGCGCGGTGGGGGACTATGGCCGGCACCTCGGTTTAGCGTTCCAATTGGTCGACGATTGCCTAGACTATCGCGGGATTCAAGCCAAGACCGGAAAGCCTCGCGCCACCGACTTCCGCGACGGACAAGCGACTTGGCCGTTGATCGCGCTCTTGCCTTTGGTGGGGGATTTTGAAAGAGAGCGAATCTCCACTTCATTCGGCACGGCGTGCGACGACGGCGAGATCGTGTGGCTCGTCGCCAAGATGGAGGAGCAGGGAACCCTGCAAGAGACCTTGCAGAAGGCAAAAACACACATCGACACCGCAATCCTAGCCCTCGCGCCAATTGACGACAACCCCTTCACGGCGGTGCTCGAGACTGTCGCCAGGTTTATCGTCGAGCGCGAAGCGTGAAGCGGCTTTACGTCTTCGACTTGGACGGCACGGTCTATAGGGGTTCTGAGCCTGTTCCAAGTGCCTCAATGGTCGTCCAAGGTCTGATCGAGCGGGGCGCGATGGTCCGCTATTTCACGAACAACTCGGCGGCGAGACCAGACCAAGTGGCCGAAAAACTCCGCTCGATGGGCGTCCCGTGCGAGCCGAGTTGGGTGTACGGCACAGGACAAATGGCCGCGAACGAGTGCCTCAAGCGCGGTTACATGCGCGTGTTCGTGGTGGGGGA
>CAYYZP010000040.1:0-3223 GCA_964476165.1 uncultured Fimbriimonadaceae bacterium | reverse complement strand
CCTCACGAGCGATCGTTGTTCATCCGTCGTGTACTGGTCATATTGGACGATGACTGTGTAAGGGCTAAATTTAAGGTTCGGGTTTCTGACAAGCGCATCACGCGCCTTCTCGCGAAGTTCGTTCGCTTGGGAAAATCCCTGTGCCCACGATGCGCAGGCGATCAGTGCCGTTACGCCGACTAGAGCAAGCCGAAAAAGTTTTTGTGCGTTCATAACGATCAGTCTCCAAAAACGGGAACCCCGTTCGGCGACATTATCGCCTATTTCGGTCCGGACCGTCACTCATTAGGCGGCGATTACCGGTAGATTCCGATCACCGAGCCGAGGCGCACAGGAGCCTGTGTGCCTTTCTAGGTTCAATTGGCTAAACTGAAGGATTTAAGTGGATCTGGATTAAGAGGGGCTTCCAAAGCCCGTCTTCGATAGTGGAATCCCACAAAAGGGGGCCAGCCAGCCTTAAGACAAATAGACACAAAAAGCAAGCAATTTACTGAACCTCTTGCTCTGGACGTGTCGACCGTTTTTGCGCTTGACAAATAATACGCCCCCACCAAAAACTTGGTGGGGGCGTTGGTCTTGTCTTCTCAGAGTTTGATGTTCACGTAGGCGGTCCAGGCCGATACACCAGAACCGTTGGACGATCTGACGCGGTATCGGAAGTTTCCAGATCCTGCGCTATTGTTGAACGTAGTCACGTTCGCACCGACCGTGAAGGTCGTCGTCGATCCCCAGCCGCCTCGGATCTTTGCCTGACGCTCGATCGTGAACCCTGTCTCGTTAGACGAGTTGTCGTTCCATGTCAGACGCGCTACTCCCGATGAGAGTTTCGTCACGACGAGGTTTGAAGGGGCCGCTGGCGGTGCCACGACGACGTTGAGCGTAATGCTCGCCGATCCGGTCAATGAGCCAGCGTCCGTCACGCTCGCCGTAATCGTGTGAGCGCCAACGCTCAGTGAAGAGGTCGAGAACGACGCGCCTGAACCGATCGCGCCATTGATGTTCGACGTCCAGGATAGCGAAGCAGACATGTTCCCCTGCTGCACGTCGCTGGCCGTACCAGTGAAGGTCACCGACGTGCCCTGATTCACAGTCGCACCATTGGCTGGGGCCGTGATGTTGACGGTGGGGGCAGTGTTCGGCGGTACGACCTGGACCGTGAGCGTAATGCTATCGGAGCCCGGCAGCGATCCAGAGTCAGTCACGCTCGCCGTGATCGTATGAGTACCAAGGCTCAGCGATGAGGTTGAGAACGTTGCGCCTGATCCAATTACGCCGTCGATGTTCGACGACCAACTGAGAGCGGCGGCTAGGTTGCCGTCCTGTGTATCGGTCGCTGTACCGGTAAACGTCACTGACGTGCCCTGGTTTACTGTCGAGCCGTCGGCAGGCGCCGTAATGTTGACCGTCGGCGGCGTGTTGACCGCCGGTGTCGCGGCATCAAGCATCGCCCTCAAGTTAAGGACGCCGTTCGATACTGTCGCGCCGGACATCGCCAACGTCGTGCGCACAGTGGACATGATTCCAGTCTTGATCTGTTGCCACGTGTAGTCCGTGCGATAACCAGACAGGAGCGCGACGGCACCCGTCACGTGAGGAGTCGCCATCGATGTTCCGCTCGCGTACGCGTATGATGCGCCGAGGTAAGTGCTTGCGATGTCGGTTCCCGGCGCGCCGAGGTCGACAGAAGTCTGACCATAAGAGGAGAAACTCGACCTTGCGTCAAAGCGGTCGATCGCCGCGACCGCAATGATGTTATTGAGGTCGTAAGAAGAAGGATAGTGCGGAGTCAAGTCATTGTTAGCGTTGCTGTTTCCCGCAGCGGCTACGAAGATGTGGCCGATGCTCTGCGCATCCAGGATCGCGTCATAAAGCGCTTGGTCGAACCCCCCACCGCCCCAACTGTTGTTACTGATCTTGATGCCTTCGGTGACGCAGTAGTCGACGCTCATCACCGCGCCGCTGGTCGATCCGGACCCGCCTGCGCCCAAGAACTTGAGACCCGCGATCTTGACGTTCCAGTTGACGCCGGCGACACCGGCGGCATTGTTCGTTTGCGCACCGATCGTGCCGGACGTGTGCGTGCCATGGCCGTGGTCGTCGATTGGATCGCTGTCGAAGTTGTAGAAGTCGTAGCCGTACACGTCGTCGACATAGCCGTTGCCGTCGTCATCGATGGAGTTTGCCGCGATTTCTCCTGGGTTGGTCCACGTGTTCGCAGCCAGATCTGCGTGGGTTCTTTCGACGCCCGTGTCGATCACTGCAACGACCGTGCTGGAACTTCCCGTGAAGAGGTCCCATGCTTCGGGCGCATCAATGTCCGCATCGATCGTGCCACCGCTTTGTCCGGTGTTGTGGAGCCCCCACATGAGGGCGAAGTGCGTGTCGTTAGGAATAACGTCCGCGTGGACTGTATAGTCGAGTTCAGCGTATTCCACCCAAGGAAGACGGTTGAGCATGTCCACTGCGCGCTCGACTCCCATGCGGGTGCCGAGGATTTCGATGCCCCGGACGCTTCGCGTCTCGGCGAGTTTCGTCGCAGCGATCTGCGAGCGCACAAGCGACCGTTGCTCGTGCGTGGTGTATCGGTCGAACTTCACGATCAGCGTGATCGGGCTGTATTCGATGTTCGGGTTGCGTTCGAGCGCCGCGCGGGCCGCGGACCGCAAATCGTTCGCCTGTGAAAACCCCTGTGCGCCCGCCATAAGGGCTGCAAAGGCTCCAAGGACGGTCAGCGAAAGTTTCAGAATTCTGTTTTTCATCACGTTCCTCTTCGATCAAAAGTAGGCTCATTAGGGGGAGCCTTCGACACTATTATCTCACATGGAGCCCGGTATAGCAAGATTGATAGAATCACTTGGTTCATTTTCGAGCCTAATGACGGGGGTGGCCCGATCTGGCACTCCGGAGCAGACCGGGATCCATGAAGCCAGCCGAGCGAGTATCATCGGTGTTCTGGGTTCAAGAATGGAGTTTGCAGACGTCTTTAAGAAAAACTACCTCGTCAGCGGCCTGTCGGACGAAGTGATCGAGGAGATCGCCGGGCTTGCCGAGTACGGTTGTAGGCTCGCCGGTGACGTTCTCATGGACAAAGGCGACAAGGGGAACGACCTCTTCGTCATCCTCGACGGCACTGTCAATATATTCACCGACAAGGGCGACAAACTGGCCGAGTGCGGCCCAGCGTCGGTCTTAGGCGAGGTGGCGCTGGTGGACGCCGGGCCGC
>CAYYZP010000039.1:0-1643 GCA_964476165.1 uncultured Fimbriimonadaceae bacterium | reverse complement strand
GCCGAGGAGCGACGAGCCGAAGACGTTGAGCAGAAGGTGGTCGAAGCGGCCCTTTTGAAGCATCGCCAGGTTTTCATGGCTGAAAGCCGAGAAGGTCGTAAACCCACCGAGCGCCCCCACCGTGACGAAGAGAGTCACGTTCTGCCCCCACCTTTTGTCGACCGAAAGCGCAGCCAAGAGACCGATCAAGAACGAACCGGAAAGATTGACGAGAAAAGTGCCCCAGGGAAAGTCGCCCTGCCCCGCACGGGAGGCCCACAGGCCGATCAGATAACGAACATTGGCGCCGATCGCTGCACCGAAACCGATCGCAAGGACGCTCTTCCAATGCACGAGACTAGACCTTGGTCTCCTCGCGCTCGGTCATCGCCTTGACGACGGGGCTCTGCTGTTGCTTGGGGCGCGAAAGTTCCGCGCGTCCGCGCTCGACCGTATTCATCACTTTTCCGACGACGGCCTCGAGATTGTCCAAAGTATCAAACGCAAAACGGTCCACATCGCGCCGCATGGCTGAGACTTCGTTCTCGACGTTGCGCCGAAGTTCTTCGATCTGGGCTTTGGCGAGTTTCAAAACTTCGCTCTCGCTCAGCATCTGCTGCTGAGTGAGGCTCGCCTGTTCGATGATGCGCGCCGCCTGTTGGCTCGAATCCTCAATCACGCGTGCGGCTTCTCTGCGGCCTTGGTCGATGATGCGGCCCGCCTCGTCCTCCGCGCCTTCCTTAACTCTTTCCGTTTCGCGCAAAAGGTTGGAGGCGTCTTTGACCTCACGCGGAAGCGAGCCTTTGATGCGGTCGATCATGATCTGGAACTCTTGCCTGTTAAAACCAAGCGTGATTCCCAGGAACGATCGCGGCTTTTCGGCGAGGCTGTTGAGGTTTTCGAGAAGCCTCAAAACGTCAATGTTGTAGTCCTTCTTGATCATGTCGCTCGCCGCTCCTTAATGTTATCACGGCACAGGGGACTGTTCCGCCTCTTGGCTAGCCGCCCTTTGCCAGTTTTTGCCTGATTTTTTCGACGACCGGGCCCGGCACGAACGACTCGTAATCCCCCCCGAGCGACGCTACTTCGCGCACGACGGAACTGGCCAAGAAAGAATATTCGTCTTTTGTGTTAAGGAAAACTGTTTCGATTTCTGGCGCGAGTTTTCGGTTCGCGCTCGCGACGCGAAACTCGTATTCGAAATCACTGATCGCGCGCATTCCTCTGACGATCACTTTGCATTCGTGCCGCCGCGCAAAGTCTATGAGCAGTCCTGAGAACGGTTCGACTTTGACGTTTGCCATGTCCTTGGTGCATTCTCTCAGCGCTAGGACTCGCACCTCGGGTTCGAGAAACGGGTGCTTGACGGTGTTGATGCCGACGCCGATGATCAGTTCGTCGAACATCCCCGCCGCGCGTACGACGATGTCCAAATGCCCGAGCGTCGGTGGATCAAAACTTCCCGGATAGATGGCAAGACGCGACATCTTCCACAGTGTATCACCGATTTTTTGTTGAGACAGTTTAAAAGGAGTGTCCCCCGCCTGGAGGCGGGGGACGGGGTTCAAAAGCGGCTATTTTCCGACGCCGGTCAACATCATTTTTCCTGCGCCCCCTACAGCGGGCGTGTAGAAGACTTCGATCGTGATCGCATCGATCTGGGG
>CAYYZP010000038.1:0-3226 GCA_964476165.1 uncultured Fimbriimonadaceae bacterium | reverse complement strand
ACGCATGGATATCCCATCCCCCACCGTGGTCGAGGCGACGACCTGCCTCTACACGCGAACGGACGATGACGACTTTCGAATCGGCGAACTGGATGCTAAGACGCTCATCGTGAGCCCGTGCAGCGGACACGGTTTCAAGTTCGGGCCCTGGATCGGCAAGATTGTGGCTGATTGGTGCGAAGGCGGCGAGGATTTTTCGCGATGGCCTCGGTTTGGATTGGAAGTGCGCTGAATTATCTGCAATTTTGCGAAGACCAGCAAGAGCAGGCAATTATCGGAAGAAAAAGCGGCGATAAATCGCCGCACTCCCAAACGATCCATCATAATCACGAAAGTGCCGAAAAGGAGAACGACTTGGTATCGGTTTGTCAGGTGGGTCGCGCGGCACATCGCGCTCGGGTTTTTCAGCGGAGGGATGAAGGTGTCCGGTGCGGAGAACGTGCCGAAAGACGGCCCGGTGATCCTTGCGCCGGTCCACATGTCGCACTCTGACCCACCAATCGTGTCGTGCGCGTCGCCGCGCATCGTGTGCTTCTTGGCCAAGGAATATCTTTTCAAACCGCCGGTGCTCGGGCCGCTCATCAGGAGCCTCAACGCGTTCCCGATCAAGCAAGGACACGGCGACACATCTGCGATCAGGCTGGCGATCGAAAAACTAAAGAGGGGGGAGTGCCTGATCATGTTTCCGGAAGGAACCCGAGGGGACGGAAAGACTCTCCTCCCCATCCAGGCAGGGGTCGCACTGCTCGCCAAGAAGACGGGAGCGAAGGTCGTCCCTGTCGGCATTTCTGGCTCTCAAAAGATGCTTCCGAAGGGCAAAACCATCCCCAGGTTTGCAGGGCTCCGGGTCGTATTCGGAAAGTCGTTTACTTATGACGAGATCGAAGGCACCAGCGAAAGCGAAGTGCGACCGAACTTTGCAAAACGGCTTGAAGACGACCTGATCGGACTCTGCCACCAAGCCGGACTCGAACTCAAAAGGCCGCAAAAAACCTGAGCCCGACCAAGGTCTCGCGCTCGTGGAAGAGCATTCGAAATGCCCCCCCCTTGAACGGACTGACTTCGATCCCTGCCGTCATAATATCGGAGTCGTGTTCGACCAACAAAGTGAGCGGCTCGGATAGCGGAAGCGACGCACCGAAAAACATCAGGCCATTCTCTCGTGTCCAAAAACCAAAGGTGAGTTCTGTCGGAACGTCTTGGTTGTGCTCGCCAAAGTTTCCAAACCGATAAGTCACCGCGATGTAAGTGTTGCGACCGCGACGCGTCACGTTTGCCGCGTCTTGGACACCAAAACTGATCCCTGGCGCAAAATCAATGACGGGCACAGTGTAGTTGTAACTAAAGTCAACGCCGTTGACCACGCGGTTCGAATCGTACGACTCGCCCGTGATCTCGAAGTCGTACGACTGTCCAAGCCCCGTGCCAATCCAGCCGAGCGTCGTGTCCTTTCCAACGATCGTGAGGACCTCATAGCGCATTCCGCCCGAAAGAATTTTTTTTCCTGTTGGAATAAGAATAAGGCGGTCAGCGAACGAAAGTGTGCAAAGAGCGAAAACGGCGACTGAAGCAATATTCCGCACTTGCATGAAGATACCTTGGTGCGTCACCTGCGCGCACTCAAGCGGCGAAGTGTCGCCTCCATAACAGGCTCCGTCTGCGCAGAAACCGTGTAGACGAGCGCCTCGCGATACACACGTTGCGCATGGTGGTTGAGACTGTTCGCCGCGCCGCTGTTGGCCGCAACGCCCGCGTGTGCGCAACGCACGCAAAGATCGATCGCCCACGCCCTTGCCTTGAGTTTTTCTTCAGTCGGTTCTTCTTCGTCACCCGTTTGTTGCAGCGCGATCGTCCTTGCCTTGCAGTCGTCGAGTTCCTTTGTGAGGGCCGCGTGCGCATCGACTATGAACGCGCTCCTCTTTTTTGCCATTGCGAACTCCAACTGGTCGAGTCCGGCTCTTGCGCAACCGAGCGCGAAGAACCCTTGGAGTGTGATGTTGATCATGTCATTGTGCCTGATCCATCCCGCTGGTTTGATAAACGCCGTGTGCTCATCGGGGAGGAGGAAGTGTTCAAAGTGAGCGGAAACCGTTTGTGGGCTTTCGATCGCGGCCAATCGCATGGGCTCGCTGAACGTGATCGAACCGCCTTCCTGTTTGGTGGGGGTCAAGGGCACGACGCCGAACACAGCCTCTCCGCTCGGAAGTGCAGCACCCACCAAAAACTCGTGGTAGAACGACATCCCTGTCACCCACGGCACCGTTCCATCGAGGACATAGCCGCCATCGACATGGCGCGCGGTGAGCAGGGGGGGGCCTGGACGCCTGAGTTGGCTGAACCCAATGCCGATCAGACGTTTTCCATCCGCCATGAGGGGGAGCGTGTCCTGTTTCAGCCTTAGCCCCGCGCCTTTGGCGATCATGTTGCCCGCGGTCTGGTGCTGAGTTTGGAGAAAGGCGAGCGATCCTGAATATCGGGCGACGCCTTCCTGGAACTCGCGGAACATCGGCTCGGGCAACCCTGGCCCACCGAACTCTTCGGGCCGACGGAGGGCCATGACGTTGCGCGAGCAAAGTCCATCGAGCGCCCAGCGCAGCGCCTCGGTGTCGCGGTCGATTTCGTTTGCGCGAGGGAAGACTTCGTCGCGAAGAAAGTCTAGGGCGCCGCTCAATATCTTATCGTGATCGTTCATGGACGCCATCCTGGTGCAAACTTTCGCTCTTTGTCCATGTTCAGTAAAGCAGAGTCTTCGAGAAGCCCAGCGTTCGTCCGCCCCCCCCTGAAGCCGCCCGGCCCGACCACCCATCCTTCTCCAATGTTGAGTGGCGGTTCAGCGGACCAAGCCGTACACAATTGTTTGTCTACGAACGCGACGCCAACAGTGTTCCGCAAGCAGTCGTCAAAATCAGTACGGAGCGACCGCCACACGTATTTTGCATCGCTCGCTAATCCCCTCACTTCAATCAGGTGATGACACGGCTTGTTCTTTGAACACGCCCTCATCGTGACCTTGACGATGACTCCCAAGGTTCCTCTGCTGCCCACCAACAGTTTGTGGACGTCGAAGCCTGCGACATTTTTTACGACCTTCGACCCGCATTTTGCCAGCGATCCGTCCGATCGGACGACGGTCGTGCCTAAGAGCCAGTCCCTTGGCCCACCGTATTGGGATGGAAATAATCGGGCGCGTACAGGCTGGTTACCTGCACGCGGCCGATGGTGATCG
>CAYYZP010000037.1:0-2159 GCA_964476165.1 uncultured Fimbriimonadaceae bacterium | reverse complement strand
AACACTTCCTTTGCATTTGGCTTGATTGCTTCCAGAGCGCAAACCATGTTCTTATACGCCGCTTCGTCGATCAGCGGGCCGATTAAAGTGTGAGAATCGAGCGGATCGCCGATGCGGTCTGACAAAGAAGCGAGCGCAGACTTCATTCTTGCGAAAACATCGTCGATAAGGCTTTCGTGGACGATCACGCGGCGAGTCGATGTGCACCTTTGGCCCGCAGTTCCGACAGAACCGAACAAAATGGAGGGCAGAGCGACTGCAAGGTCGGCGGAAGGCGTCACGATGACAGCGTTGTTGCCACCAAGTTCGAGCAACGAACGACCAAACCTTTGTGCCACGCGGGGGCCGACCGATTTTCCCATCGCAGTCGATCCGGTGGCGGAGATAAGAGGGATTTGAATATCGCCTACGATTTGTTCCCCCACCTCGCGCGCACCCAATACGACACACGACAGCCCTTCCGGCGCGCCGCCATAGCGCATGACCGCTTGATTGAACAACGCTTCGCACGCAAGCGCGGTCAGCGGCGTCTTTTCACTGGGCTTCCAAATACAACTGTCACCGCACACGATCGCGAGCGCGGCGTTCCACGACCAGACGGCCACTGGAAAATTGAACGCGCTGATGATTCCAATCGGCCCGAGAGGCAGCCAGTTCTCCTGCATGACGTGGTCGGGTCGCTCGCTCTGGATCGTCAAGCCATACAGTTGTCGCGAGAGGCCGACCGCGAAATCGCACACGTCGATCATCTCCTGCACTTCGCCGCGACCTTCTTCGATAATTTTTCCGCACTCAATGCTCACGAGTTGTGCGAGAGGTTCTTTGTGGTCGCGCAGGACGTTTCCAAAAATGCGCACCAGTTCCCCCCTGCGAGGCGCAGGGACGTTGCGCCATTCTTTGAACGCCCCCACCGAATTCGAAATTTTTTCATCAACGCTTTTCGATGAATCAAAGGTGACGCGCGCAATCTCCGAGCCGTCTATCGGCGTGTGGACTGGCCACTCTCCCGACGGTGGGGCGAGGTTGAGGCTATTAAAGATGCGCGAGACGTCCACTGCCCTAGGTTACCGGGAGTCTGCTTCGGGCCTACTTGATCCGCTCCATCAAAACGCCAGGCGAAACGATCCTAATCGGATCGCCCCGGTCGTCAAGATAAATTTTTGAGTCGCCGACTTGCACGAGGTTGGCCGTCCTGACTCGCTGGCCGACCATGATCGAGCGGCGGCCCTGGTAGATCGATTTCGTCCTTTCAAACTTGAGCGTCGAAAGATCAAACCTGTAAAAAGTGTTCTGGCCCTTGAGCGGAATCTTGTCGCGACAGAACCAAAACTCAAACTTTTCTGCAATGGTCAAGTCAGTGGGGACTGGTATCGTCGTCTCGGAGGACTTGCCGTACATAACGGCCTGTAGTCTAACAACACCCCTCTCAAAGATTGCGACGATCGTGTACGTCGGGACGCCTTCGATGGTCGTCGTCTGGCTCTTCTGTTTTGGAACGCCAGACTTTTGATAGATCGTCTCTTGCACGATCATTACCGACTGCCCTTTCGGATCAGTGAGCGTCATTTCCATGCGCGAGACTTTTGATCCGTCATTTTGCATTTCATTGAACACGATCGCCGTGCCTTTCAGTCCTGACGATCCAGAAACTTTAAGCGTCACAGTCCCCGAGTAGGCGACGACATACGCAGATAGAAGAAAAAAGACAGTCAGTAGTTTCATGATTTGATAATGAAGTCTGCGGCGCGCAGACCCGCTTCGTATGCGTGCTCGATCCGTCCCCCCTCCAGTCCGTCGCCCGCGATGATAACGCGCTTGCCTGGAGGGTTTACTGAATCGAAACCAGAGACCGAATCGGGCTGGCTGTGCTTCCAGCGCACGACCTTTGAAACCAACGGACTATGGTACTTGTCGCCCAGGACACGGTTCAAGTCGACCAGCGCGTCTTCGACGATCTTTTCGTCGTCTTCCTCGAAGTTCCACCTGCTGTAATTTGGCCCGAGTTGGGCAACGAGCGCTGTGTGGCCCTCTGGCGCTCGACCAGGCGTCTTTAGATTCTCGATACTCAGCCAGTGCAAGGGATGAACGGACTCCTCGGCCACGATCGCGTGAAAATCGGCTTCAGTGGGACAATCGTAAGCGAGCAACACCGCGAGGCA
>CAYYZP010000036.1:0-3202 GCA_964476165.1 uncultured Fimbriimonadaceae bacterium | reverse complement strand
TGCGCCCCGGTCCCCTGCGCCACCCGCACGACCTCTGCCACGACCTCGTCAGGAACATCGAACGCATGAACAAGCACCGTGTCGCTCGGCCCCAGCGTCGTAGAATGCCCACAAACCAGTTCCGCCAGCCTTGTCACACGAGAATCAATCATGAATACGATATTACCGACTAGTTTCCGCCCTGACTCCCTTCCTCGTCATCCTGAGTGCGTAGAAGGAGCCGAGGAAGGGAGGGGGGGGGGAGGTCAATAGTGCCAGTCGACGTTGGTGACTTCCTTGGCGTGCTTCTCAATGAAGTTCCGCCGAGGCTCGACCTTGTCGCCCATGAGCCTGCTGAACATGCTCTCGACCGATCCCGACATGTCGGGATCATAGTTAACTCGCACGAGCCGACGACCATCTGGACGCATCGTGGTCTCCTCCAACTCTTCGCCGTTCATTTCACCGAGACCCTTAAACCTCGTGATCGAATACTTCTTTCTCTTCAGCCCTTCGATGATCTGGTCGCGCTCTTCGGCGTTCGCCGCGTAATACCGCTCGTTGCTCCCCGCCTTGACGACGTAAAGCGGCGGCTGCGCCAAATAGATGTGGCCGTGGACGATCAACGGTTTCATGTAGCGATAGAAGAACGTGAGCAACAGGGTCCGAATGTGCTCGCCGTCGACGTCCGCATCGGTCATGATGATGATCTTGTGATAGCGTAGTTTTTCGAGGTCGAAGTGCTTCGTCTTTCCGTTCTTCGATTCCAGTTCCGCTGGCTCCGCTTCCAAACTCGTGCGCCCTGTCTCAACGTCGATCCCCACACCGAGCGCCGCGATCAATGACTTGATTTCTTCGTTATCGAGCGCCTTTTCCAGCCGTGCCCGCTCCACGTTAAGGATTTTTCCGCGCAATGGAAGCACGGCCTGCGTCACCCTGTCGCGCGCCTGCTTTGCAGAACCACCAGCGGAATCGCCTTCTACCAAAAAGATCTCGCAGTCCGCCGCGTTCTTGCTCATGCAGTCGGTGAGTTTTCCGGGAAGTCCGAAAGAGTCCATCGCTGAACTTCTCTTGACGGCCTCCGCCGCCTTGCGTGCCTCTTCGCGCGCCCTCTGCGCGATCGCCGATTTGTCGACGATCCCCTTGGCGATCCCAGGGTTTTCTTCGAGGAACTCCTGCAGGCCGTCCCCCACCAGCGAGTTGGTCGCGCCCTGCACCTCTGGCGTCACCAACTTGACCTTGTCCTGCGAGTTGTAACTCGGGTTTTCAAGTTTCAACGCGATGACGGCAGTGAGGCCCTCTGCAACGTCGTCGGCTGTGAAGTTCTTGTCCTTCTCCTTGATCAGGTTCATCTTGCGCGCGTATGAGTTAATCACGCGCGTCAACGCCTGTCCGAAACCTGAAACGTGGGTTCCACCGTCGGGCTGGTGGATGTTGTTTGAGTAAGCGAGCACGTTCGTGTGATAGCCGCGGTGGTACTGCATCGCGATCTCGATCTCCATCTCCTCTCGAACGCGGTGGAAGTAGATTGGCTTGTGCAACGGATCGTTCGCCTCGTTCATGTCCTCGACGAGTTGCACGATCCCTTGCTTGAACTTGTATGTCTCGTTGTGGTCCGGAGAACCCTCGTCTTCAAAAACGATCTCAAGCCCTGCATTGAGGTATGCGATCTCGCGCAACCGGTGAGTTACGAGATGACGATCCATCTCGACCACTGTTAAAATTTGCGAGTCAGGCATCCATCGAGTCGTTGTCCCGGTCTTAGTGGACTTTCCAGTCTGCACGACCTTGGCCTTTGGCTTGCCACGTTTGTAAGTCTGTTCAAAAATCCCCCCCTCCCGCTGGACCGTTACCGTGAGCCACTCGGACAAAGCGTTCGTACACGAAACGCCGACGCCGTGCAGACCGCCGGAAACCTTGTATCCCCCACCGCCGAACTTGCCGCCCGCGTGGAGTTTCGTCATGATGATCTCGAGCGCTGAGGTCTTCTCCTTCTCCATGATCCCGACAGGGATGCCGCGACCGTTGTCCTCGACACTGATCGAGCCGTCCTTGTACATCACCACGACGATCCGATCGCAGTGACCGGCCAGCGCTTCGTCCACAGAATTGTCCAGGACCTCTCGGAACATCTGGTGAAGGCCCTTTTTGCCGTTGTCCCCGACATACATCCCCGGACGAAGTCGAACCGCCTCGAGACCTTCCAAGACCTGGATGTCGCTCTCGTCGTACCTTTGTTCGATCTTTTTCGAGATCGATTCAACGGCGTCGGCGCTCACGACGGCCTCGGTCTTTCTCTTCTGGACGGTCTTTTCTGTGCCTGCCATGTGTGTTCCCAAAAACAGTACCGGCTCAAAGCCGGATTCTGGTTCAAATTGTACCTTTTTGAGACCTCTTGAATCCTGCCCCAATAGGTCGGTTTTCGCCCCCCTTTTCGCCCGTTCTTGTCCACATTCTAGGTTGCGGACCAATGGCGTTTCATTTCCTCGCTTGCCGGGCCATAATTCGGCGCGATGCCGCTCTATGAGAGCCTTCTCAAGCCGCTCCTCTTTGGTCTACCTCCAGAGACTGCGCACAACTTGGCTCTCAGGGCGGCATCACTCGGCTTGGCTCGGGCTCCTTTGTCCCAGGAGAGCCACGCCAAGACACTTTTTGGGGTCAAGTTCTCCAACCCTGTCGGCCTCGCGGCGGGGTTCGACAAGGACGCAGTCGCCATAGATCACTGGCACAGGCTTGGCTTCGGTTTCGTCGAGGTCGGCACGGTGACCCGCCATCCGCAACCAGGAAACCCTAAACCACGCTTGTTCCGGCTGCGCGAACAGCGCGCGCTCATCAACCGCATGGGATTCAACAACGCGGGTGCGGACGCGATGGCCCGACGCCTGGAGGTCGCTTCGCCACGAATCCCGGTGGGGGTGAACATCGGCAAGTCGAAAATCACACCGCTCGAGGATGCGTTTGAAGACTATGCTTACTCGTTTCGACTGCTTAAAGGATTTGCGGACTATGTCGTCGTCAACGTCTCGTCGCCCAACACACCTGGTCTGCGCGAACTGCAAGACAAGGACGCATTGCGGAAAATTCTCTCGACACTCAAGTCTCTCGACTCTTCCATACCTTTGTTCGTCAAAATCGCGCCCGACCTGTCGCTCGACGCGATCGAGGACGTCGTCTCCGTCGCCATCGAATCAAATCTCACCGGCATCGTCGCGACCAACACCAC